>CAYHCN010000192.1:0-4591 GCA_964354945.1 uncultured Eubacteriales bacterium | reverse complement strand
ACGACCCGCGCCGCGGCACGAGACTCTCTCGGCAGGCCAGGCGGACGCGCTCGGCGCGATCGAAGATGCGCTGGCCCGGCGCGCCGGGTCCATTCTGATCGATGGCGTCACCGGTTCGGGCAAGACCGAGGTCTACCTGCGGGCGATCGAAGGCATTCTTCGAAGCGGTGGCGGATCGATCGTCCTAGTACCCGAGATCTCGCTCACCCCGCAGACCGTCGGTCGCTTCCGCGCGCGCTTCGGCGACGAGGTCGCCGTCCTCCACAGCCGGCTCTCTCCTGGAGAGCGGTTCGACCAGTGGGACCTGTTGCGGACGGGCGCCGCGCGAGTCGTCGTCGGCGCGCGCTCGGCGCTGTTCGCCCCGGTACGAGACCTTCGGCTTGTGGTGATCGACGAGGAGCACGACTCCTCCTACAAAGCCGGTTCGTCGCCTCGCTACCACGCGCGCGATGTCGCCGAGGTGTTGTGCCGCGCGTCGGGCGCGGTCCTGGTGCTGGGGTCCGGCACCCCCTCGCTCGAGTCGCTCGTGCGCTCGAGGCGCGGAGCGCTCAGACGTGTGGTGCTCTCGGAACGCGTTGCCGGCGGCATCCTGCCCGAGGTTCTTGTCGTGGACATGGCCGCCGAGTTCGAGGCGGGCCACCGCTCCATGTTCAGTCGACCGCTCATTGACGCGCTGGAGCAGGTCAGCTCCGAGGCGTCGAAGGCGGTTCTGTTGCTGAACAGGCGGGGGTTCGCGAGCTTCCTGTTGTGCAGGGAGTGCGGGTTCGTTCCGAGTTGCGACAGCTGCTCGACTTCGCTCACCTATCACGAAGTCGGGGCTCGGCTGCAGTGCCATCACTGCGGGTCGGTTCGAGCCGTGCCCGCCACCTGTCCTTCGTGTGGTAGCCCTTACCTGCGCCAGTTCGGCTCGGGGACCCAGCGTGTCGAGGCCGAGCTGAACGATCTGCTTCCCCATCTCGCGATCGTCCGAATGGATGCCGACACCACGACGGGGAAGGGGGGCCACGAGCGGACCCTCGTCCAGTTCGAGGGGCTAGAGTCCGGGGTGCTGCTGGGAACCCAGATGATCGCGAAGGGACTCGACTACCCGGAGGTCACGCTGGTGGGTGTACTCAACGCAGATACCGGCCTGCATCTGCCGGACTTTCGGGCCGGAGAGCGTACCTGGCAGCTTCTCGAGCAGGTCTCAGGGCGTGCAGGTCGTGGCACGAAGCCAGGCCGTGTAGTGATCCAGACGTACTGGCCGGACCACCGAGCGGTCAGAGCTGCTGCAGCGCACGACGCGAAGCTGTTCGTCGAGCCGGAACTCGTCGAGCGCGAAGAGCTGGGATACCCTCCGTCGGGCCGTCTCGCCAACGTGCTCGTGCGAGGGCGCGTTCAGGCCGAGGTGAGCGCGCACGCGAGTGACCTCGCCGACCGGCTGCGATCCGCGCTCGCCGACGAGTACAGCGTCCTCGGCCCGGCACCTTGCCCTCTGGCCAGGGTCAAGGGAGTCCACCGGTGGCACGTGCTCGTGAAGGGACCGGTAGCCTCCGACCTCTCGTCGGCCATCGCGGCCGCGCTCCGCGGCGCGCGCTCCTCGGCACAGGTCGCTCACGCGATAGACGTCGATCCTGTCGACCTGATGTAGGACGGCTCCGCGGCACGCGCGGACCGCGCCGCAGACGTGTCGGCAGGAGCAGCGTGGGGAATCTACGTCCCTGATGACACCCCAGCTCGTGACGTACAATATGTCCTCAGCATCCTGCCGTTCAGCAACCGCCGTCGATCGTTCGGAAGGTACATGACAGACGTTCTGGCACATCCCAACCCCTCGCTGAAGATGCGCTCGGAAGAAGTCGACCCCGCCAACGAGCCGGACCTCCGCGCGCTATGCAAGCGCATGGCCAAAGCAATGTACGACGCGCCGGGTATCGGACTCGCCGCCCCCCAGATCGGGGTCATGAAGCGGGTCATCGTGTTCGACCTTGGCGAGGAGTCGGGGACGGGTCTGGTCGCCATCTGCAACCCCGTCATCGTCGAGTCGAGCGGGGAGTGCGAGTCGGACGAGGAAGGATGCCTCTCGCTTCCGGGGATCACGGTGCCGATCGAACGCGCGTGCAAGATCACGTGTGAAGCCGAGACGCTCGACGGCAAGCACGTACGCATCGAGGCCGAGGACCTCCTCGCCCGCATGCTCCAGCACGAGATCGACCACTTGGACGGCAAGCTCATCATCGACCGTGCGGAGCCCGATGAACGCAAGGCTGCGCTCCGCCGCTATCTCGAGGTTCAGCAGGGCACCCGCCCGCCCCACGTGTCCGAAGAGCTGTAGCGCGAGGCACCCCGGATGCGTCTCGTGTTCATGGGCACACCCGACTTCGCGGCCGCGATGCTCGAGGCGTGTCTGCGCTCCCACGACGTGCTCGCCGTCTACTCGCGCGCAGACGCCGCCTCCGGTCGCGGGAGGGTGCTGCGTCCCTCGCCGGTGAAGGAGCTCGCCGTGGGCGGAGACGTCCCCGTACGACAGCCGACAAGCCTGCGCGAATCCGACGAACAGGCGTTTCTCGCCGACCTGGCTCCCGACGTCATCGTCGTCGCTGCATACGGGCTGATCCTTCCGCCCGAAGTCCTGCGCATTCCCGCACATGGCTGCGTGAACGTCCACGCGTCGCTGCTGCCGAGGTGGAGAGGGGCAGCCCCGGTGCAGCGCGCCATTCTGGCGGGAGACGAGATCACCGGGGTCTCCATCATGCGCATGGAGCCTGGTCTCGACACGGGTCCCTACGACACGGTGGTCGAGGTGCCCGTCGACGAGCTGACTGCGACTGGCCTCACCGAGGCGCTCGCCGAGATCGGCGCGCCCGCGCTGTTGCGGACACTCGAGCGCATCGAGCGCGGTGAGGTCCGCTGGATCGCCCAGGACGATTCACTCGCGACGTACGCCGAGAAGGTCACGCGGGCCGACGTTGCGGTTCGGCCCGGGGACACCGTCGAGGTGGCTCTGCGCAAGATCCGGGCATCGAGCCCGCAAGCGGCCTCTCGAATCGTGGTGGGGGAGCGTGGGGTGACGCTGCTGGATGCGGTTGCTTCGGACAATCGCCTCGGTCCCGGCGCCGCTCGCGCCTCGCGTGAGGGTCTTGAGCTCGGCCTGTCCGACGGAGCGATACTCGTCAGTCGGCTCAAGCCCGACGGCAAGGTGGAGATGGAAGCCGGGGCTTGGGTGCAGGGCGCCCGGCTGCCCGCCAATGCCGCGTGGTCGCCGGTATGAGCGCATCTCCCGCCCGCGAGGCCGCCCGAACGGCGGTGACCGCTGTCCGCGAGCGGCGCGCCTGGGCGCGAGAGCTGGTGCCCGACAGCGTTGGGCGTGCTCGGCTGGACGAGCGTGAGGCCGCCTCGGCTGCTCGGCTCGCGTACGGCACGATCGAGTCGGCAGGTACGCTCGACGAGGCCATCGACGAACGCGCGGTGAAACCGAAGCGCATCGAGCCAAAGGTCCGAGACGCGCTCCAAGTCGCCGCGTACGAACTGCTGTTCACCGACACCCCCGAGTCGGCTGCCGTGGACCAGGGTGTGGAGCTCGTCCGGACGGTCCGTCCGGCGGCGACAGGTCTCGCCAACGCCGTCCTGAGGCGCCTCGCGACAGACGCCGCCGCGTTCCCATGGGGAGACCCGGACACCGACATCTCCGCGCTCGCCAGGCTGCACGCGCACCCGGTGTGGCTCACCGAGTGGCTCGTCGCTGACCTCGGGCGGGAGCGCGCCGCCGAAGTGCTCGCCGCCAACAACTCCGTGGCCCCGCTGTTCCTTGCCGTGAATCCCTTCCGAGCAACCCCGAAGGCCGCCATCGCGGTGCTCGAACACGAGGGCGGCGCCCCCGCCCCCGGCCCGCTTCCGGGTGCGCTCGTCGCGGAGGTTGCGTCCGCCGCGGTGCGGTCCTCGGCGGTGGCCGACGGACTCGTGCTCGTGACAGACGCCGCCGCGCAGCTCGTGGCTCAGCTCTCGGCGGCTCCTCCTGGCGGCTCGCTGCTGGAGATCGGCTCGGGACGCGGCACGAAGACCGCGCTGCTGCAGGCAGCGTCCGTCGCTTCCGGTGGGCCTTCGAGGATCCTGGCCGCCGACATCCACGCGTTCAAGGCCGAGGTGCTCGCCGCGCGCATGGCCCACCTCGGCGTACCGGGCGTGACCCCGCTGTCAGTCGATGCAACCGACCGCGACGCACTGGCGAAGGCGGTCGGCGGATCGGTTGACGGCGTTCTGATCGACGCGCCGTGCTCGGGCCTCGGAACGCTGCGGCGCCATCCGGAGCAGCGGTGGCGTCTCACGCCCTCGGATATCGATGCGCTGGCGCACATCGGTGGTCGCCTTCTCGCCGCTGCGTCGTCACTTGTGAATCCCGGGGGCTTCGTGGTGTACTCCACGTGCACGCTGACCCGCCGAGAGAACGCCGAGGTCATAGCCTCGTTCTTGGAGAGCAGGGCAGGCCGTCCCTTCGAGGTCGAGCCGCTCGCGGACGAGGTACCGGAGGCGTGGGCGCCAGCCGTGACACCTGAGGGATTCGTGCAGACGCTGCCGACGCGAGCTGGCCCAGACGGGCACTTCGTAGCTCGGC
>CAYHCN010000191.1:0-4613 GCA_964354945.1 uncultured Eubacteriales bacterium | reverse complement strand
GGATGTGGCTCAGCTTGGTAGAGCGCTCGGTTCGGGACCGAGAGGTCGTGGGTTCAAATCCCGCCATCCCGACCAGGCAACGTAGACGGCAGGCCGCCAAGAAGGGGCCTGCCGTTTCGGTTTCCGAGAGGGGACCATGGTCGCCCAGTTCCTCCAGTGGCTCGGGTTCGGCCTGTGCCACCAGCTCCCCGAACGCTCGTTGTTCGGTGGCGGCGTGCAAGTCCCCGTCTGCGCCCGCGACGAGGGCCTGTATGTTGGCTTCCTCGTGGCGTTCTTGCTCATCTGGCTGTTGCACCGGCCCAAGCGCCCCCGCGAGCTTCCGGGCGCCGCCGGGCTCGTCGTGTGCGCGGTGTTCCTCGGCTCGATGGTCGTGGACGGCGTGACGTCGTATGCAGGCTTGCGCGAGACGACCAACGTGATCCGACTGCTGACGGGCACGATGGCGGGGTACTCACTGGCGGCCCTCGTGACCCCCTTGCTGAATGACGAGTTGTGGATGCGCTCGGACGCTGAGCGAGTTCTCTCGCCGGGGTGGAGGCTTGCGGTATGGATGGTCTCCGTGCCCCCGCTCGTCCTCGTGGTGCTGTACGGGGGGCCGTTGCTCGGGGTGGGGTACCCCCTTGCTGTCGCTGCAGCCATCATCGCCACGTTCGTGATCGTGAACCTGGTGCTCGCGGTGATGCTGTCCCCGTTCGAGCGCCGCGCTCAGCGGCCGAGGGACCTGATCGTGCCCCTCGCCATCGCTCTTCTGCTCACCGCGTTCGAGTTCCTCCTCGCGTCGCTGCTCAAGTTGGGGCTGCTGGCAATCTCGACATGAGTTCCCTCGTCGAGCTGGCGTGTCAGACCCCGTCGCTACTCTGCGAACGAACGTCTGTTCGGTTGGAGGGGAGCGACTCGCATGAGTGTCACAGCAGCAACGATGGAGACCATCCTCGAGAGGCTGTGCTTGAAGGCTTGCACAGAGCGCGATGTCCCGTCGCAAGTGGCGGATACGGCGGCAGTAGCCACCGCGAAGGCGTTTCCTCACTTCCGGGGACGCGTGCTTGCGGCTGGGGAGCGCCGACGGGTGAGTGCGTACTTCCACGCCGTGGTCCGTCGTCGCGTCATTCGCGGCAGCGCCGGCCGACAGGCGGCTTCGCGGGCGGTTCTGAGCGCCGTCGTCGCCGATCTTCAGTCTGCGGGCTGCAGAGCGGACAGGATCGCCGAGGAACTCGAGCGAGGCTGGCGCGGCCAAGTTCCCGACGACATCTTGGACGAGATGACGCTGAGGCTGGTGAGCTAGCTCCCGCGTACAGCTACTTCGAGGTCGTGGTGTAGACCGGCGTCCCATCCGCCGAGAGCACCCACAGCCGCTTGTGGTCGAGCGTGCCGCCCTGTGGTCCGTACGCCTCGATCACGAAGATGGCCTCTCGACCGAGGTACTCGCCGACGCCAACGTAGAGCGGTACCCCCACGTTGCCCTGAGCGAAGGCCTTCGTCAGAACATCTGCCACCTCGGAGCCCCCATCCTCGCTCCTCAGCGTAGCCAGTGCGTCGTCGCGTCGTTCGCGCGCGTCGGATACGGCCACCTTCTGCAGGCTGGACGCATCCGTGGCTTCGAGCTTCGAGGTCAGCTGAGCGGACGTCATCGTCCCCGCCTGGGGTTCCCAGGTTGGGCCTGACGCGCAACCGAACAGGCTCAGAAGTGCGACTATACAAACGGCAGCCACAACGAGAGACATCCGAGGGCTCAAGCGCAGACTCCCTTCACGGGTACTACACATGGTAGTGCAGCCGAGGGTGCGTCGGGCCGAGCGGGAGGGCAACGTGCAGCAGATCATCGCATTCGTTTCGGACTTCGGCCTCGACGATGCGTGGGTGGGCGTGTGTCACGCCGTCATCTACCGGGCCTGTCCGCTCGGGCAAGTCGTCGATCTGTCCCACCAGGTTCCGCCTTTCGACCTGCGCAAGGGCGCTGCAGTCGCCTGCGCAGGCGTCCACCAGCTGCCTGACGCGATCCACCTGGTGGTCGTCGACCCGGGCGTTGGCGGAGGTCGCAGGGACCTGTGCATCGTGACGAGAAGCGGCTGTCGCCTCATCGGTCCCGACAACGGAGTGCTCAGGCCGGCCGCCGAGCTGAAGGGCGGCATCGCGACGGTGATCTCGATCGCGCCGGAGAAGGTCGGATCGGGCGAGCCCCTTCCCACGTTCCACGCGCGGGATGTTCTCGCGCCCGCAGCCGCAGCTCTTGCCTGCGGTGTCGAGCCTCAGGGACTGGGCGCAGAGGTGGATCCGGAAACGCTCGTCGCCGGACCGTTCGAACTCGCATGGAAGAACGGTGGCAGCGTGAGTGCGGAGATCATCGATGCGGACCGATTCGGTTCCCTGCGCCTGTCGGTGCCCGCTGACCGGATGAAGGAGCTCGGACTCGACGCTCCTCGTCTGGAGATCGCCCTCGGTCACCACGTGTTCCACGTGCCGGTCGGCGTGACCTTCTCGGATGTCGCCAAGGGCGAACCAGTCGCACTCATCGATTCGTCAGGGTGGCTGACGATCGCCGTCAACACCGACAGCGCTGCCGAGCGCTACGGGGTGCAACCGGGCACCAGCGCTCACCTGCGCGCAATCGACTGATCCTCCTGCAACCGGTTCTCCGGCTCGCCGGCAGGCGGTTGTCGCGCCGTGTCAGACCCCTTCGGTAGCGTCGCCTCATACAGCGAAGAGACGCGAAGGGGTCGCGAGATGAAGAAGCAGTACGTAACAGATCTGACCGAGGGCACTCGTGTGGATGAAGCGTTCGCCCTACGTGCCAAGGAGGTACGCGAGGCGCGAACCGGGGATGCCTACCTGGCCTTGGATCTGGCCGACCGCACCGGCGTCATTCCCGCCGTCCTGTTCCGCCCCTGCGCGAACGCGTTGGAGATGCCGGTCGGTTCAGTCGTGAGGGTCTCCGGCCGGGTGACATCGTTTCGCAGCGTCAAGCGGATCTCCATCGAGGCGATCAGGCCCTGCGATACGTGGGATGCCGAGGATGTTCTGGCCTCGGGCACTCGTCCCCGACAAGAGCTCGTCACCGAGCTTCGGGATCTCGTGAAGACGGTGAAGGAGCCGTCGTGCCGACGGGTGCTGCGGCAGGTGTTCGGCGACAAGGACTTCTTCGCCCGTTTCTCCTCTTGTCCCGGGTCGCAGT
Organism: uncultured Eubacteriales bacterium; assembly: GCA_964354945.1. Lineage (GTDB taxonomy): Bacteria > Actinomycetota > Coriobacteriia > Anaerosomatales > CAVXGS01 > CAVXGS01. The sequence continues at coordinate 1,444 of CAYHCN010000191.1, read as the reverse complement.
CGTATCACCATGCGTACCTCGGCGGACTGCTCGAGCACACCATCTCGGTGGCCCGGCTGTGCCGGGGCGTGGCGGACACGTACCCGGACACCGATTCCGACCTCCTCGTGACCGCCGCGCTGCTGCACGATGTCGGCAAGGTCGATGAGTTGGCATCGGCTGTGACCATCGAGTACACCGACGCGGGGCGGCTCCTCGGTCACGTCGTGTTGGGGACCACGCGCATCCGTTCGGCAATCGAGCGTTGTACCGGCGTAGACCCGGACGTCGCGGTCCGCCTGCAGCACGCGGTGCTGTCCCACCACGGTGAGCTCGAGTGGGGGTCGCCCAAGAAGCCCTCGACCTTGGAGGCGCTGCTCCTGCACCATGCCGACAATCTCGACGCCAAGGCAGCGGGATTCACGAGCCTGCTGGCGGGCGCAGGTGCGGCGGACGAGCGGTGGACCGATGCGACCAACCTGTTCAGGCGTCCGCTGTACGCGCCCCGAGCCGCGGAGGACGATCGCACGTGCCGCGCCGACGAGGACGCGCAGTACCACCGCCTGACTGCCTAGCCCGCACAGCCTGCCGCGGCAGGCGCCGCAAGCCGGGGTGCGGGAATCCTCTAGAATCTGTGGGACGCGCAAGGATTCGGGTGCTGCGCGCCCTGAGACGAGAGAGGTGCTCGATGGACAAGCCCACGGCAGAGATCGGCGTATTCGGCGGGAGCGGGTTCTACGAGTTGCTCGACGAGCCCCGCGAGTATCGGATGAACACGCCGTTCGGCGCGCCGTCGTCGCCGGTGATGATCGGCTACATCGGGAACAAGTCGGTGGCGTTCTTGCCTCGACACGGGCTCCAGCACCAGCTGCCCCCACACGTGATCAACTACCGAGCGAACCTGTGGGCGATGAAGGAGCTCGGCGTGACGCGGATCATCGGCCCCAATGCGTGCGGTTCGCTCCAGATGCGCATCCAGCCCGGCGACTTCGTGATCTGCGACCAGTTCGTCGACCGCACCTCGGGCCGCAAGGACACGTTCTATGACGGTCCGATCACCACGCACGTCTCGTCGGCGGATCCCTACTGCCCCACGATGCGGCAGGCAGCCATCGAGAACGCCGACATGCTCGGCATCACCGCGCACCCAACCGGCACGGTCGTCGTCATCCAGGGACCGAGGTTCTCGACCCGGTCGGAATCGAAGTGGTTCGCGGCACAGGGGTGGGAAGTCATCAACATGACCCAGTACCCCGAGTGTTTCCTCGCCCGCGAGCTGGAGATCTGCTACTGCAACATCTCTCTCATCACCGACTACGACGTGGGCACCGAGGACGTTGCCCCCGTAACGAACGAGGACGTGATTCGGGTATTCAACGAGAACAACCAGAAGGTCAAGGATCTCCTGTATGCGATGATCCCCGTCCTGCCCGAGACTCGGGATTGCCCGTGCGCGCACGCCCTG
>CAYHCN010000190.1:0-4613 GCA_964354945.1 uncultured Eubacteriales bacterium | reverse complement strand
AGACGCTCACCGGCTTCAAGCGCGCCGGCGCGAGCCTCATCCTCACCTACCACGCCAAGGACGCGGCGAGGTGGCTGCAGGAGGGGTAGCGCTGCCAGCCGCTCGCGGCAGGACATTCGCTACACACCCGGGACAGTGCCCCGCACCCGACTGTGCCGCCATCTAACGATCGAGAGGGTCACATGGCTGACAACGTAGGCAACTCCGACGCGCGTCCCGATCTCGAACTCGAAGAGGAGTTCGAGGGCGGAGTCGAGGCCGTCGTCGACGGGGATGCGACCATCACCGAGCAGGAGATGGCCGAAGCCGAGGCAGGCTGCGGCGAGGCCGGGGTCGCGATCCCGGTGACTCCGGTGGGCGGGCATCCCGCTGGCGTCCCTGGCGGTCCGGGGTCGGGCCATCCCGGCGGGCATCCCGCCGGCGTCCCCGGCGGCGCGGGCGACAGGCAGCGCCACGGCGGCGCGCGCTCGGTCGGCTTCCGCCCCGGTGGCGGCCCTCAGGCCATCGCCTACCAGGAGCGCACCGGCATCAAGGCTCCCCGCATCATCGCCTGGGAGATCACCCGCTCCTGTAACCTCAGCTGCGCACACTGCCGCGCGGCTGCCGAGTTCGGTCACTACCACGGCGAGCTCTCGCTCGACCAGATCAAGTCGGTCATCGACGACATCGTGACCATCTCGAACCCGATCATCATCCTCACCGGCGGCGAACCGCTCATGCGCCCCGACATCTGGGAGATCGTCGACTACGCCCACGAGAAAGGCGCGATGCCGGTCATCGGCACCAACGCGACGCTGATCACCGAGGACATCGCCTCGAAGATGGCGGAGCACAAGATCCCGCGCATCTCGGTGTCCATCGACTTCGCCACCGCCGAGGAGCACGACTCCTTCCGGGGCGAGGTCGGCGCGTTCGACGCGTCGATCCGCGGCATCAAGATGGCCAAGGCACACGGCGTGGGTGTGCAGATCAACACCACGGTTACCACGCTCAACGCTGACAAGATCGAGGAGATCCACGACCTCGCCGAGTCGCTCGGCGTGGACGCGTTCCACATCTTCATGCTCGTGCCGACCGGCCGTGGTTCCGAGATGCTCGCGCAGGAACTGCCCCCCGCAGAGTACGAGCGCGTGCTGACGTGGGCCTACGAGCGCCAGAAGACCTCGCCTCTCCACTTCAAGCCGACCGACTCGCCGCACTACTACCGGATCATCCGGCAGCTGGCGAAGAAGGAGGGCAAGAAGGTCACCCGCGAGGAGTACGGGCTCGACGCGATGACCCGCGGGTGTCTCGGCGGTATCACCTTCTGCTTCATCAGCCACACCGGGGACATCCAGCCGTGCGGCTACTTCGACATGCAGCTCGGCAACGTGAAGGAGCAGCCGTTCTCGGAGATCTGGACCGAGTCCGAGGTGTTCAACAACCTTCGCGACTACAGCAAGCTCAAGGGCAAGTGCGGCGCGTGCGAGTTCCGCGCCGTATGCGGCGGATGTCGCGCGCGTGCGCTCGAGATCACCGGGGACTACCTCGAGGCCGAGCCGTACTGCGTCTACGAGCCGCCGGCGTGGAAGGGCGAGTGCGACCTCGCTGAGGCCGCGGCCGCCGAAGGCGTCTCGACCACGAGCCACGACTAGCGGCGTGCGGGCGTCCGACCGCTGGCGAGCAGGGGTTGACCCGTACTTCCTCGGCGCTCTTGCGGTGGGCCTGCTGGCCGCCGCGCTGCAGTCCTACCGCATCGGCGCGCCGCTCTCGGGCTACCACGGCTACAACGAGAGCTACTACTTCACGTTCGCGCTGAAAGATGCCGCCCGGGGCTTCCTTGGCCCCGTGCTGGCACCACAGGACGTCAACAACCCGTTCCTGTTCCCGTTGCTGCTCGCCACGGTGCTTCGGGTCTTCGGCCCTTCTATTGCCGCTGCCCGGGCCATCTCGATCGCCGCGAGCTTCGCCACCGTCCTGCTGACCTATTGGACGGGCAGGCAGCTCTACAACCGCCAGATCGGGCTGCTCGCCTCGGTGATGATCGCGGCGAGCGCAGGGCTGCTGCTAACCGGCCGCAACGTCCAACTCGACCCGCTGATGCTGATGCTCGAGGTGGCTGCGGTCGGCGCGTACCTTAGAGCGGTCGTCGACGACGACGCCGGATGGTCCATCGCCTCGGGAGCGCTGTTCGGTCTGGGACTCCTGACCAAGCTGCCCATCTTCCTCGCGGTCGTCTCGCTCGCGCTGTGGCAGCTGTGGCGTACGCGCTCGTGGACCTGGGTGAAGAAGCGCTCGACGTGGCTGACGGCGTTGGCCGCGGGTGTCGCCGCGGTACCGTGGTATCTCTACAACACGTTCGGCACGAGCGGCTTCGCAGGCGCCCAATCGGGTCTTCTCGAGCGCACGGGCCGCTGGCAGGGTGTGGGGTACCTATGGACCAACGTCCTCACCGAGCAGTTCTGGATGCTCACTCCGGTCGTCACCGTGCTCGCGATCGCCGGTGTGGTCGTGATGGCGCGCAAGCGCGCAGACGCCGACAAGCTCATCCTCGTGCTCGTGGCAGTCCACGCCGTCGTCTTCCTGTGGAACAGCAAGCACTCGTACTACTTCACGCCGCTGCTGCCGTGGATGTCATTGGCGGCGGCCCGGGCGCTGTGGACTGTAGGCGTTCGACAGCCGAAACGGGTCGCGGTCGCGGCGGTGATCGTGGCGGCGCTGGTGCTGCCCTTCTCGATCGCCGCGCTGAGCGCGAAGAAGTGGAGCATGCTGCGCATCGATGAGGTATCGCAGATGCTGCCAGCCAGTGGCTACGCTCCAGTCACGACGCAGTTGCTCGGCTCGCAGGACGTCCTCGGGGCTCTCGGTCCCGCGGTCGACTACTACTTGGGGCTGGGAGGGTATCCCGCGGCGACCGCTGCGACCGGCTCGACGCCGCCGCCGGGTGAATCAAGGCGGACTGTGCTACTCGGGGGGCCGGCACGTCCGATGTCAGAGGCCAGAGAGATCGGCAAGATCCCCCTCGAATTGGTATCGCCAGTGCTGTTCGGCTGGGCGATCCGCCCCTATCCCGGCAACGTGAACTACTACTCCCTCACAATGCCGGAATTCGAGCACGTCGGCCCGGCATGGGCGTTCGGCACCGACGCGAAGCGGCTTCCCGAGCGGGTGGTAGTGCTGTGGGCCCTGCCTGCGACGAATCGTGGCTCGGCGGAGCAGGGCCAATAGCCGAGACGCGACTAGTCGCTGACCCCGGGAGATCCGTCGCTTTCGGGTCTGGGCGCATGCACCCTCGCGTAACGACCGCTGAGACTCACCAGTCGAGGGTCGCGCCGCAGTCCGGACTTGTGCAACGTGAACCGGGTCAGCACCCCTAGGATTGAGAACCCGTAGACGCAGCTCTGCCAGAAGCTTGCAGAGCTCGCCTCCGGGAAATAGCGCGTCGGAACGGGGACCTCGGTGATTCGGAAGCCGGATGCCACGAACTGCGCGACGATGTCCTGATCGAAGACGAATCCGTCCGAGTCCATCTGGAAGTGGACGCCTTCGAGCGCGCGTCGTGAGTACGCCCGGTAGCCCGTGTGGTACTCGGACAGGTGGAGCCCGAACACCACGTTCTCGAGCTTCGTGAGCGCCCGGTTCGCCGCGTACTTCCACCACGGCATCCCCTGCTTGATCGGACTGGCCCCCAGCAGACGAGAGCCGAAGACAACGTCGGCCTCGCCTTGCCGAATCGGCTCTGTGAGCTCGGGCAGGAGTGTCGGGTCGTACTGGTAGTCGGGATGCAGCATCACGATGATGTCGTGCGGTGTCTTGAGGGCCTCGGTGTAGCACGTCTTCTGGTTGGCCCCGTACCCGTAGTTCCTGTCGTGCACGAAGGTCGTGATCTCGAGCCCCCCGGCAACTTCGAGCGTTTCGTCGTTGCTGCCGTCGTCGACCAGGATCACGTGGTGGAACGAGCCTTCGGGCATCGCCCGATACGTGTCTGCGAGTGTCTTGGCTGCGTTGTAGGCAGGCATGACGACGACAACGCCGATCTCGCCGTGGGCGTCGGTCGTGTGCGGTTGGACCACCTCGGGGGGCCTTTCTTGAATCGGCTCAGGCGGCTTTCTTGCGTCCGATGACCGCTCACTGCAGGTTCTACGCCACAACCCCCGCGCGCCCTCCATCGAGTCTGTCCTGCAGGCTCGCGGGCAGGAAGAGGACGACTGCCGGCGCGATGGCGAAGGCGAGGGGCGTGACGAGCATCCCCCAGTACCCGGCGGGATTGCCCGAGACAGTGATCGGCGAGAAGAACAGGAAGGCGGCGGTCGGGGCGGCCACCGCCCAGAGGGACGTCCACTTGAGCCATCCCTTGAGTGCGAACGACCCTGCGATTCCGAGGGCATATGCGAGCCACGGGAGCCACGGGAGCGCTCCGAGCAGCCAGGTTCCATATGCCAGCGTAGCGGCGAAGTGTCCTCGAGGCGGGCTGGAATAGTCCTTCGGGAGGCTGAACCCGCCGCCCGCAACCGACGAGCTGAGCCCGGTGAGGTGAATTGCGTACGCCACGACGAGCAGGCCCAGGGCCGCGCTCCACGGAAGCCACACCCGCTTGCGCCGGTCGTCAGCACTGATGACGGCCGCGAGCAGCG
>CAYHCN010000189.1:0-4621 GCA_964354945.1 uncultured Eubacteriales bacterium | reverse complement strand
GATGACCTCGATAGTCGCGTTGTCGAGCAGCCAGTTGACGGCCTTCTTCTGCTGGATCTGCTCGCGGATGACCGGCATGAGGCCCATCTCTTCCCACTGCGCACGGGCCTCGGCCGGGTCCTGTTTCGTGGCCGTCGCCATGAGCTCGAGCTCTTCGTCGACGTCCTCGTCGGTGATGCCGAGATCGAGCGTGCGGAACAGGGCCTCGAGGGCGAGGTCCTCCTTCACGCTCTGCTCGGCCTGGCTGGTGATGTCCGCGGCGATGACCTCGTCCGACACGCCGGAGAGCTCGAGGTACTGCTCCATGCTCATGCCGCGGGATTCGAGACCTTGAACGAAGTCACGCATCATCGACTCGGCACGGGTGCCCACCATGACCTCGGGGATGTCGCCCTCGAGGCGCTCGGCGAGCGCACGGCGGACGCCGCGCTCCTTGGCCTGGACTTGTGAGATGGCCTTCTCGCGGGCGAGTCGCTCGCGAAGGGTGTCCTTCAGCTCATCGAGGCTGTCGAAGCCGCCCACCTGCAGCGCGAACTCGTCATCGACCTCGGGAAGATGCTGTGTCTTGATCTCGTGAATCGTGACGTCGAACGTGGCCGTCTTGCCGACGAACTCGGCCACTGACGAGCTCCCCGGGATGGTGAACTCGATGTGCGCCTCGCCGCCCGTGGGCGTGCCCGTGAGCTGCTCGTCGAACTCGATGGGCATCGAGCCCATGCCCATCTGGTAGAGGTACTTGTCGACGCGGTTGCCCTCGTACTCCTCGCCGTCGACGTAGCCGACGAAGGAGATGAGTGCGAAGTCGGTGCCTTCTACGCCACGGTCGGTGACGGGCCCGAGACTCGCGTAGCGGCCGCGAAGCTGCTCGATCTGGCCGTCGAGGTCGGCATCCGTGACCTCATCGGACGGCACCGAGATCGAGATGTCGTCGTACGCGGACAGCGTGAGCTCGGGTCGGACCTGGACCTCGGCACTCCACTCGTAGCCCTCGCCCGGCTTGACCGGATCGAGGTCCTCGACCTTGGGCTGCTCGATGGGACGCAGCTCCTCGATGTCCACAGCCTGGGGGTACGTATCCGAAACGAGCGCCTCGGTGGCCTCGCTCAGAACGACGTCCTGCCCGACGTAGCTGTCGACGACCTGCTTGGGTGCCTTGCCCGGGCGGAACCCCGGCACCTTGATGCGCGCCGAGTACGCCGTGTACATCTTGGCGATGGTCTCATCGACCTCGTCGGCCTCCACCGCGACGGTGAGCTTCACGACGTTGCCTTCGAGTTTCTCCACGCTGGTCTTCAAGCAGTCCTCCTCATGGGACGCGGATTGGCGCTACCGCGGGGTGATCGTGGTGCGGGCGAGAGGACTCGAACCTCCACGAGTTGCCTCACGGGGACCTAAACCCCGCGCGTCTGCCAGTTCCGCCACGCCCGCTTGGGCCTATCGAATACTACCAAAGGCCGAGGACATACCTCGGGCCTGAAGGGTTGTTGCTGAGCAGCAACTACCAAGCCATGGAAAGTACGAGCGACGCCCCGGTATCGGAGCGGCAGTGTCAGGTGCGGATGGCGGGTGGTACAGGCATCGAACCTAGGCCGCGTTGACGATCACTGGCATGCTGCACTTCCAGCTCTTCCAGGTGGTGTCGTCAGTGGTGAGTTCGCACATGAAGTGGGCGACGTTCGCCATGTTCGTTTCGTCGGGCCGGAATATGCTGCTCACGAGCTCGCCGCTCAGGCGGTACTCGGTGACTTCCCCGTCGAGGAGCGTGTCGGGTCGTACCACCACCCACTCCACAGCACTGTTGCTCGGCCCGATCTCGTGGGCGAGGAAGTCGGCCGCGCGCTGGTTGTCTCGCGCCGGGGGTACGAGGCCGCGCAGCAGCCACAGGAAGAGCCGCTCTCCCGGGCCGCGGCGCGCGTCTCCCCGCGCCGGTCGGTTCACGGAGACCGTGTTCATGAGGATGAAGCGCACGGGCGTCGCTGGGTGCATCGCCTCGGCGGCCCGGGCGAGCCTCGAGACTGCGCTGACCACGAGGTCGCGAGGCGGACCGAAGATGCCTTTGAGACTGAGGTTGTGGCCGAGGCACGAGATCACCGTGTCGCACCCCTCGAGATGGGACTGCAGCTCCTTCGTACTGAGCGCGAGCGGGTCGGACTCGATCACAGTGAGGCGCGGGTCACTCGCCGCGCCCTCGGGCAGCCGCGCCGCCAAGCGCACGATGGCCCGAACCTGCACCCCGCGCGCGAGCAGCTGGGTGAGCACGCGCCCGCCGGTGCGCCCGGTTCCCCCGACCAGCAGGACGGTGTGTCCGTCGTTCGGGTCGACCTCGGCGACTCTCGTCGCTGCCTCTTCACGAGCCACCGTTGTGCTCATGACTCCTCCATCGGATAGTGGAAGACCTCGTCCAGCGGCACGTCGAGCACGCCCGCGATCTTGAACGCCACCTCCAGAGACGGCGAGTACCGCCCCTGCTCGATGGCGATGATGGTCTGGCGCGTCACCCCGACGGCGTCGGCGAGCTCCGCCTGGGTCATCTCGCCGGCGGCGAACCGAAGTACCCGGATGCTGTTGGTCACCCTCGTCGGCTTGGTCATGGCTAGAAGCCTCTGCGGTAGGCGACGAGCTTGACGGCCGACGAGACCAGTCCGGCTACAACGAACGCGGCGAAGATCCCGTTCGCGATCCAGAAGTAGGAGAACTCGAGCATCGTCATAACCAGCACGCCGAATATGAGCACGGACGACACGTAGTACCCGATGCGGTCGCCCCGCCAGCCGATGTGGACGTCTCGCTCGTCGGTGCGGTCGATATCGTCCACCGAGCCATCACCGGTGATGGCAGACGAAACGGCAGTGCCGATCGCCGTCCCGATGGCGCCGAGAATCGTGAGAAGGACGATCGCACCGCATGCGACGATCATCGGCCACTGGTAGGCGATCTGGCTGGCGGGGGTCTCGGCGAGCTGGCCACCCACGATCCACGCGTACGCGATGGCAACGACGACCGTGGTGATCGTGTTGACCCAGGTGAGCTTCTCCTCGAAGGACATGACCGTCTCCTAATGTCAGGTATCTTTGACATACCCGACTGTAAAGAGATTCAGACAAGATGTCAACTATCTTTTACTCGCTCTCCGAGAACTCCCCGGTGCCGGCTGACAGTTCGGGTGACCCACGGCGATGACGGCGAATGGCACCAGCCCGCCGTCGAGACCGCCGGCGCGTCCCAGCTGCATGGGAACCGGCGCGGTCGCCCCAGCGGCGTGTCCCCGTGCACCGCGCCGGGCTGAGCCCTTCGGAGATGGCGAGACACGTGCCTCAGCGCCGCCCCATTTTGGGACGGCGCCTCCGGCAGTCGATGGTAGCGGTACGTTGAACCCGCTCCGTCAGATCCCGAACTTCTTCGTGTCCACCCACTCCATGCTCAGAAGTGACCAGAAGTCGAGGGCCAACTTGTTGACGACGTAGTCGTAGGGCAACCACCCGTAGCCGAGGTCACCCCAGACCGTACCCCACGAGTTGCGGATAAGCAGCGCCCCCTGGGTCGTCTTGTTACACATCTTGTTCTTGATCTTCTTGCTGTCGTCATAGCCAACAGCCACGATCGCATGTCCCCACTGCGCTCGCTCGCCGGGGCAGGGATACGGGATGCCGCCCTTTACGTCGCTCGAGCCGAAAGATGGGAAGCCCCAGAAGCCGAACATCGACGGGATTCCCGCGGCTAGGTACGTCTTGACGCTTGCGAGAACCGCGCTTCCTGGGACGTTCGACCCCAAGGGATCGTGCGAGAAGTACCTCAGCGCTTCGTAGTTGTCCGCCACGGCGTAGACGAAGCTCGGCGGCTCGTTGTCGAACGCCGGCTTCGCGTCCGTGTAGGGCCAGAACTTCTCGTCCGGGACGCCACATAGCACCAGTGCCCCCATGGTGTTGCGCAGCCAGGCTCCCGTGTCTCCGCGCACCTGCATCAGGTTGCGCGTCGTCTTGTAGACGAACAGACGCGACCCCTCGATGTGCTTGCCGAATGCACGGCGCTCGAAGTACTCGACGACACCCACGGCCGCGTGGGCGGTGCACGAGCCGAGGTTCTTCTGGTTCTCGATCGGCGAGCACCACGGTCTCAAGTCCACGCTCGTCGGCAGCGCTTTCAGGCTCTTGCCCGGGGCGACCCCGAGCTTCTTGGCCATCGGAGCAATCTCCAGCTGAGCGTCGGTGTAGTCCCGCAAGTCGGGCAATGGCGGCAGCCAGCCGGTACCCACCGGATGGTCCGCATCCGGAATCGCCACGAGTTCATACGTCTCATACATGTCGCACACCTCCTTTCGTGCATGAGTCGCTGTCGTAGCGAATGTTCCGCGCCTGACGGGCTGGGTCCGGGCGGATGGGGGTTCGACTGTGACGTGCGTCACAACGGCTGAGAGGCCGACTGTGGCGCAGTCGATGCCGTCCTCGCCCGGCGAGCCCCGGACGGTTGCGAAGCGCAGCAGCCACGCAAGCCGGGGCGCGCCAAGAACCCGCACGTAGAAACGAAGAAACCGGCCCACATGATGTGAACCGGTTCAGGAAGAGCGGATGGTGGGCCGTATAGGGATCGAACCTATGACCTTGGGATTAAGAGTCCCCTGCTC
>CAYHCN010000188.1:0-4629 GCA_964354945.1 uncultured Eubacteriales bacterium | reverse complement strand
GCAAGCAGGTCATGGACGGTGGCGTGCCGGTCATCCACTTCGCCAACGGTGCGACCTCGATGCTCGACCTCGTCCAGCAGGCCGGTGGTGACGTCGTGGGCGTCGACTGGCGCCTCGACATGGCCAAGGCCGTCGAGATCATCGACCCCAAGTTCGCGATCCAGGGCAACATCGACCCCGTCGCCCTGTTCGCCCCCGACGACGCACTTGAGAGGCTCGTCGTGGAGGTTCTCGAGGGCGTGGGTAACCGGCCGGGGCACATCTTCAACCTCGGCCACGGCATCCACAAGACGAGCGATCCGGAGAAGGCCCGCCTCCTCGTGAAGCTGGTGCACGAGCACAGCGAGCGTATCCGGGCTCGGGGCTAGCGGCGTGGCGCCCACCGGCGTACTCGTTCTCGGCTACGGCGGTCCCGACTCGATCGAGGCTGTCCGACCGTTCATGTGCAACCTGATGGGTCGGGAGCCTTCTGACGAGCTGCTCCAGCGCGTCTGTCGGCGCTACCTGACCATCGGCGGTTCGTCGCCGCTGCTCGGCATCGCGAAGTCGATCGCCGAGAAGCTCTCCGAAGACCTCGCCGAGAAGGGCCACGACGTCGTGGTCACGGTTGGGATGCGGTACTGGAATCCGTACATCCCCGACGCGATGCAGGGGCTCAAGGACGCCGGTTGCGAGAAGATCGTGACGCTCTCGCTCTCGCCGTTCGAGTCCAAGGTGGCGGTGCACAAGAGCCGCGAGGTCGTGCACGAGGTGGCCGAGGGGCTGGGGCTCGAGATCGTCGAGGCGCCGCTGGTGGGTACGCTGCCCGATTTCGACGAGTACCTTGCTGGAGCCACTGCCTACGGGCTGACGCAGCTCGAGCCCAACGAGGGCGCGCTGGTGGCGTTCACCGCGCACAGCCTTCCACTGTCCGACCTTCAGGAGAACGACCCGTATGTGGCCGGCCTTGAGCGCACCGCGCAGGCCGTCGCCGAGCGCTTGGGACTCATGCTCGGCACCGAGGGGGCGGGCGGACCGCTGTTCGAGTCGTTCCGTGCTTTCGGCTCCGTTGCCGCGCCGCGTGGGTGGTTCCTGGTGTACCAGTCGAAGGGCGCCAAGCCCGGTGACTGGCTCGAGCCGTCGCTCGACGATCTCATCGACGCGTGCGTGGAGGTGGGAGTCCCCGCCATCTGCGTGTGCCCGATCGGGTTCCTCACCGACCATATGGAGACCCTCTACGACCTGGACGTGGTCGCGGCGGACAAGGCGCTCACGGCGGATATGGAGTTCGTCAGAGCCCCCGTGCCCAACGACGACGCCGGAGTAGTCGCGGCGATGGCGGAGCTCGTCGCCGGGCTCCTGTAGACACGAGAGTTCATCGGCGCTTCCGGCAAGGCGCCCTGTGAGTACGAGGGTCCTCGACAAGGAGCGCTGACGTGAAGCGAATCGTCATCATCGGCGGTGGTGTCGCCGGGCTCGGTGCGGCCTACAAGATCCGCCGCGCCGCCGACGCCGGCCACGAGGTCGAGTTCGTGCTCGTCGAGAAGGACGATCGTCTCGGCGGGAAGCTCGCTACCGAGATCGTCGAAGACCCCATGGGTGCCGGTCGCTACGTCGTCGACGGCGGCTCCGACTCGTTCCTGACCGAGAAGCCCGCCGTGCATCGTGTCGCGAGGCTCCTCGGCATCTTCGACGAGGAGACCGGCACGTGCGACGAGAAGAAGAAGACGTTCATCGTGAAGGACGGGAAGCTCGTCGAGATGCCCGACGGGATCATGATGTTCGCGCCCACCAAGATCATGCCGATGGCCACCACCAAGCTGTACTCGTGGCCCGCGAAGCTGCGCATGGCATTCGACCTCGTCATCCCACGGAGAGGCCCGTGGGGCGAGGGGGAGACCGCCCAGGACCACGACGAATCCCTCGAGAGCTTCGTGACCCGGAGGATGGGCCGCGAGTGCCTCGATCGCCTTGCGGAACCGCTGGTGGGAGGCGTGAACGGTTCCGACCCCGCTCAGATGTCGCTAGCCGCAACGTATCCTCGGTTGCTCGAGATGGAGCAGCAACACGGCTCGCTCGTCCGCGGTTTCCTTGCCCAGAAGAAGAAGGTCGAGGAGATGCGCAAGAAGTACCCGCCCAAGCCGGGTGCCAAGCCCAGGACGTTCTTCTCGTCGTTCATACAGGGTCTGCAGTTCCTCACCGACCGTATGGCCGACGCCGCCGGCCGAGACCACATCCGAACGGGTGCGGCTGCGACGTCCCTCGCTCGCCTGGCCGACGGCCGCTGGACTGTCGGGCTCGAGACGGGCGAGACGCTCGAGGGCGATGCGGTGATCGTCGCCACTGAGGTGTGGGCTGCCGAGGAACTCGTCCGCACGATTGACGCCGAGACCGCCGACCTGCTGGCGACGATCCCGAGCTCCTCGTCTGCGACAGTCCTGTTCGCGTTCGATGAGGCGGACTGCCCCTTCGACAAGAACTGGCACGGCATCCTGTCCCCGGGCATCGAAGATCGTGCTGTGACCGGTGTGACTCTGATGTCGTCCAAGTGGCCGGAGCGTGCGCCGAGGGGGCGGGTGCTGCTTCGCGGGTTCGTCGGCGGGGCGCGGGATCCGGAGATCGTGCTGAAGGCCGACGGGGAGATCGTCGAGATCGCTCTCGCCGAGCTGACTGAGCTCATTGGCGTTCGCGCGGGGGCCAAGCCGCTGTACACGCGGGTGTTCCGGTGGGAACGAGGCATGCCGCAGTACACGCTCGGACACCTTGACCGCGTGGATGCGATCGAGGAGCGCGCACAGGCCACACCGGGGCTCGCGCTCGCTGGTGGGGGGTATCGGGGCGTCGGAGTCCCCAACTGCCTCGAGAGCGGCGAGAACGCGGTCACCAAGGTCCTCGGCGAGTGGGGGATCACGCTCGCGGAGGACCAGCACGATGGGAAGCGGCCCTACTAGGACCGGGGCCGTGCGTGCGACCATCGGCACGCAGTGGAGTCGATCGCGACGAGAAGGTCGAGGGAACGCGCATGAAGAGGGTCATCATCATCGGAGCCGGGGTGGCGGGGTTGGGTGCAGCGCTGAAGGTCAAGCGCGCCGCCGACGACGGTCACGACGTCGACTTCGTGTTGCTCGAGAAGGACGATCGGATCGGCGGCAAGATCGCCGGCGAGCTCATCGACAATGAGTACGGTCACTGGGTCGTCGACGGGGGACCGGATAGCTTCCTGACTTCGAAACCGGCGATCCATCGCATCGCGAAGATGGTCGGTATCGACGGCGACAAGATGCCCACTGACGAGTCTCGCAAGAAGACCCTCATCCTGTCTCGCGGCAGGCTCTACGAGATGCCCGACGGCGTCATGATGTTCGCGCCCACCAAGTTCGTCCCGTTCGCGACGACTGGGCTGTTCTCGTGGCCGGGCAAGATACGCGCGGGGTGGGATCTCTTCGTCCCGAGAAAGAAGCTCGCTCCGGGCGAGTTCAACGACGAGAGCCTCGAGCACTTCATCGTGCGCCGAATGGGCCGCGAGATCCTCGACCGCCTTGCCGAGCCGCTCGTGGGCGGGGTCCACGGATCCAGCCCGTCGCAGATGTCGCTTGCGGCGACGTTCCCGAACCTTCTCGACATGGAGCAGAAGTACGGCAACATGATCAAGGGCTTCATCGCCCAGCGCCGCGCGGTCGAGGAGATGCGCAAGAAGCACCCGCCCGACCCGAAGAACCCCAGGACGTTCTTCACTGCGTTCAAGAAGGGGATGCACGAGCTCCCCGATGCAATGGCCGACGTGGCCGGTCGCGAGAGGATCCGCACCGGTGCGGACGTGTCAGATGTCTCGCGTTCCGACGACGGTACGTGGACGGTGACCCTCGCCGACGGTTCCGTCGAGACGGGCGATGCCGTCGTGTTCGCGACCGAGTCGTGGGCTGCCGAGCCGCTCGTGCGCGCGCTGGATTCCGAGATCGCCGACGCACTTGCCGCCATCCCCGCGTCCTCCTCGGCGACGGTGTCGTTCGCGTTTCGCGAGGACGAGATCGGCATCGACATGAACGCGTTCGGCGTGCTCTGCCCGCTGGTGGAGAACAGGCGCCTGCTCGCCGCGACCTACTCGTCGACGAAGTGGCCGGGCCGCGCCCCGCAGGGCTACGTGCTGATGCGCGGGTTCATGGGCGGGCCGAACAACCAGGCCATCATGGAGAAGAGCGACGAGGAGATCACACAGATCGCCGAACGCGAGATGCGCGACATCCTGAAGATCTCGCCGAGTGCGAACGTGCTGTTCTCGCGGTTCTTCCGGTGGACAGGCGGCATGCCCCAATATGCGCTCGGTCACGTGCAACGTGTCGAGCTCATCGAAGAGCGCAGCAGGGACATCCCCGGTCTTGCGATCGCGGGTGGTGCGTACCGCGGCGTCGGCCTGCCGAACTGCATCGAGTCAGGCGAGGCGGGGGTACGCAAGGTGCTCGGCGAGTGGGGGATCGACATGGCCGAGGACCACGAGGAGCCCAAGCGCGCGTACTAGGCGAGCCGCGCGGCTCGCGCGCGACCGGGCGCGGGCATCGCCCGCTCAGACAGTCCTCGACGAACGAGGCCGCCCGGTTCGGGCGGCCTCGTTGTCTGCGGAACTCGCGGTCGACGCCCGCGCCCGGTCGTACA
>CAYHCN010000187.1:0-4658 GCA_964354945.1 uncultured Eubacteriales bacterium | reverse complement strand
GCTACTGTACCTGCTCGCCGCTGCCTGCGCCACCCCCGGATGATCTCCGTCTGCGACGCCGCCTCCCCTGCCCGGATGACTCGCCGCCGGAAGGCTTGGGCTCTGTCTTCGGCTGGCCGCCATTGGACGCCTGCGGGGGCTTCTGGCCGGACTTCGGCGCGGCCTGCTGCTGCGGCTTGGGCTCCTTGGAGGCCTCGCCTCCGCCCTGCTTGCCGCGGCCACCGCGACCGCGGTCGCGACGGCGACGTCCGCCGCCGCCACCTCCATCGCCTCCGCCGCGGGGCTTCTCGGACGCGGCTTCACTGGGCGCAGCGCCGTTGCGGCGTGCGCCGGTTGCCGACTCGGTCTCCAGCGAGGGAGTCTCGAGCACGGCAACCGGGGCGACCTTGGTGCCGGCCGCCTCGGCGAACGCGTCCGCATCCACTGAGCAGGGACACGTACCGCCCTTGCAGCAACCCATCGCGGCGAGTGGCACGGTCACATTCGCGCCCTCCTGGGTGCGAACGGTGACGAGCTCCTTGGGCGTGTTGAGATCGCTCACCTTCGCGGTGCCTGCGGGTGTCTCGACCATTGCGCCGCGCTTGGGAGCTCGTGACTTGAAGTCCTTGTAGGCGTCGTACTCGTAGCGCAGGCAGCACATGAGCCGACCGCACAGCCCGCTGATCTTGAGCGGGTTGAGCGGGAGGTCCTGCTCCTTCGCCATGCGGATCGACACCGGCTGGAACTCGCCGCCGAACCGCACGCAGCACAGCACCTGCCCACAGTGGCCGACCCCGCCGACGAGACGCGCCTCGTCACGGACGCCGATCTGGCGCATGTCGACGCGCACCTTGAACTGTGCCGCCAGGTCGCGGACCAGGTCGCGGAAGTCCACGCGGTCCTCGGCAGTGAAGTAGAAGATCGCCTTGTCCCCGCTGAAGAGGTACTCGACGTCGACTGCCTTGATGTCGAGGCCGGACTTCTCAGCGGCGTCCTTGAACGCCGGGAGCGCCTCGGCCTCCTTGACCAGGAGCTCCTCGGCGAAGTCCAGATCGGTCTGGTCGGCCACGCGAACCACGGGCTTGAGCGGCGCGTGGAGCTCCTCGAAGGCGACCTCGTGCGGCGCCTCGACGACGTGGCCGAGTTCGACACCTCGCTCGGTCTCGACGACGACAGAATCCCCCGCCTCAGGCGTTGCCGAGACAGGGTCGAACCAAAGCGTTTTGGGTGTGGAGCGGAGTCTCACTCCCACTACCGTGGGCAACAGAGAACCTCCCGAATGTCGAACAACATGGCCTCGATGGCCAGCTGCGGGCTCACATTATACGAAATGCGCTTTCGTGCAACGGTTACCGCCGAGAGCGCACGCGCGGCGGCACCTGGAGTCAAGGCCGCACCGACGGCGGCCATAGCATCTGAGGCATCGGCATTCGCAACGAGATCGGGAACGCCCTGCGAGATAGCTAAGCAATCCCTCAGCCAGCTCTCCGCCACGTTGAGCACCTCGAGGACGCCCTCGCGCTCGCGCGCGGTCAGTTCGCGCTTCTGTCGATCCTCGAGTGCCTTGATCTGGCCGCGTCCCATGAACTCCGACTGGCTCTCGAGTTCGGCCGCCTGAACCGCCTTCGCGTCCTCGAGCGGGGCCTTGACCGCGGTCAGCAGCGACTTGGCGACGTCGAGCACGTCGAGGTCGTCCATGACGGTGAGGCCGTTGAGAGCGCGCAGGATCTCGTCGCGAGCGGCCCGGCGCGCCGAGGAGTCGAGGAAGTCACGGGCGCGGGCGATGACACCACCTGCGGCGGCGAGCGCCGCGGTCGCCTCGGCCTCGGTTGCGCCGGTCTGCGAGCGCAGGAGGCTGGCGGCGGTGCTCGGCGGGATGCGCCGGAACCGGATGATCTGGCAGCGCGACGCGATGGTGGGCAGCACCGCGTCATAGGCGTGGGCCATCAGGATGAACACGACGTCGTCCGGCGGCTCCTCGAGGGTCTTGAGGAAGGCGTTGGCGCTGGCGTCGTTGAACAGGTCCGCATCCCCGACGATGTAGATCTTCTTCGGTCCCTCGATCGGGGCGAGGTTCGCGTCGCGGATGAGGTCGCGCACCTGCTCGATGAGGTAGCTCGCCGCGCCTTCGGGACGGACGACGTGGACGTCGGGGTGGGAACCTCGCCTCACCCGCTGGCAGGCGCCGCAGGCACCGCACCCGTTGTCGGCGCACAGAAGCGCGCACGCAAATGCGCGCGCGGCCGTAGCCTTCCCGGCACCGGGAGGGCCGACGAACAGGTACGCGTGCACCGAGCGGTCGCCTTCGACCGACGCTCTGAGGAAGTCGGCGACGCGGCTCTGGCCGACGATGTCGTCCCACGCGCACCGGGTCATGCGTCGCCCAACGCTCGGCCGACGACCGGCAGGCCGCGCAAGGCAGCCGCCACGCGGTCGGCGACCACCGTCGGCTCACCGGTCGCATCGACGACCATCACACGCGTCGGCTCCTCGGCGGCGATGGCGAGGAAGCCTTCCCGGACCGCCTGGTGGAATGCGAGATCCTCGGCCTCGAGGCGATCGGCGCCGCTGTGCGTGGCGCGACGGAGTCCCTCGGTGGGATCGAGGTCGAGCACGATGGTGCGGTCGGGCGTGAGGCCTGACGTGGCGAGGTGATTCGCCGCGTCGACGTCGGCGCGCGGAAGCCCTCGAGCAAAGCACTGGTACGCGATCGTGGAGTCGTAGAAGCGATCGAGGAGCACGACCTCGCCGGAATCGAGCGCGGGAACGAGCACCTCCTTCACGAGCTGGGACCGGCTCGCTTCGTACAGCAGGAGCTCGGTGACAGGCGCCATGCCGTCATGGGTGGGGTCGAGCAGGATGTCTCGAACCGATTCGCCGAGGAGCGTGCCTCCCGGCTCGCGAACGATCCGGACGACGAGGCCCGCGTCTCTGAGCCGCTCGGCGAGCAGAGCGATCTGGGTGGACTTGCCGGTCCCCTCCCCGCCCTCGAAGGTGATGAGCAGCCCTCGGCTCATCGCGCCGCCTCCTCGCGCCATGCCGCCGCGGCGGTTCGGTACAGGTCCCTGCCCAGCGTGTCGATGGCGACGAACACCGGGAAGTCGCGGAGCGTGAGCCGCTGGAGCGCCTCGGTACCGAGGTCCTCCCAGGCGACCGGCTCGGCAGCGATCACGTGGCGGGCGAGCAGCGCGGCGGCGCCGCCCACCGCCGCGAAGTACACGCTGCTGGTGCGAGCGCACGCCTCGGCGACCTCGTCGGAACGAGCGCCCTTGCCGATCGTCGCGAATATGCCCGCATCCAGCAGGCGCGGCGTGGCCGTGTCCATGCGCGAGGCGGTCGTCGGCCCCACCGCGCCGAAGGGTCGCCCGGCAGCCGGCGGCGTGGGGCCGGCGTAGAAGAGCACCTGGCCCGCCAGGCCGAACGGCAGCTCGCCCGTTTCGTTCAGCACCCCGAGCAGTCGCTCGTGACCCGCATCGCGCGCGGTGAACACCGGCCCGGAGAGCAGCACCTCGTCGCCGGCGGCGAGCGTCGCGAACTCAGCCCGCGCCGCGGGAAGCGAGATGCGGATGACGTCAGCCATGGACTCCACCACCTGACGCAACGGGCGACGGCTCGCACTCCGGCTCGTCGCACCGGCGCCACTGCAGCGTGCGGAAAGCGTACACCGACGCGGCAAGCACGATCGTCGCCGAGAACCACAGTGTGATCCTTGGCCCGGTGAGATAGAGCTGGTCGTACGGGATGTTCGAGCTGATGACTATGTCCCGAACGATCTTGGCGAACAGGTCGCCGAGCGGAGCCATGACGAACATCGAGAGCAGCAGCGAGACACGGATGACCGACTCGAGCGCGGTGAAGACCCTGCCTCTGATCTCGTCCTCCGTCGTTCGCATCACGTAGCTCTGTCCGGCGACGGTCACCGTCGCTACGCAGGCGCCGGCGATGACGATGAAGACGCAGGCGATCCAGTACGTCCGCACGGTCGCGAAGCCGAGCATCGCGAAGCCGAACGCGGCGACACTGCCGGCGAACAGGAGCTGAAGGCGGAAGCGGTGCTCGACCCTCGGCACGACGAGCGCACCGAGGACCATGCCAAGCGCGAGGCACACCATGACGAACGTCTGTCTCGACCCGACGAGCACCTTGAGTGCAGGAACGCCCCCCAGGAACGGCACTTCGCCGACGAGCGTCCGGATGTAGCTGAGGCCGACGGTGATGATCGTGCCCCCGCCGACGATGGCCACGGAGATCACGATCAGCAGCCCCCGGAGCTCGGCGTGGTCGCGGAGGAACTTGAACGACTCGATGGCGTCCTTGCCCAGCAGCGACAGGTCGAGTCCCTTCGCATCGTGCCTCAGAGAGACGGCCTTGACCGCGATGGTCGAGATCATCACCGCCGAGAACAGGAACGTCAGCGAGTCGAGGATCACGCCCGCGCGAGGACCGAGCAGGGCGGGAGAGAACACGCCGACGAGCTTCGCGACGATGGGCAGACCCGAGTCGATGACCCCGCGCACCACAGCTTCGAAGGCGGCGAGGATACCCGCTGACGCGACGAGGCCGACGAGCATGCTCGCCTGCTGTGTGGTGTACGACAACCCGTTCGCCGAGACGATGTCCTCCTCGTCCACGAGGTACGGGATGAGCGAGTTGCGGGCGGGATAGAAGAACAGCGACGC
>CAYHCN010000186.1:0-4699 GCA_964354945.1 uncultured Eubacteriales bacterium | reverse complement strand
GAGTGGCGCAACGCCCCGGCCGGCACGAAGTCGTTCGCGCTGGTGCTCGTGGACAAGGCGCCTGTCGCTCGGAACTGGGTGCACTGGGTCGTCTACGACATCCCCGCGGCTTCGACAGCGCTGGCTTCCGGCGCGAGCTCTGGCGGTCTGCCCGCGGGTGCGAAGGAGCTGTCGAACACCTTCGGGAAGCCCGGGTACGGCGGCCCTCAGCCACCACCGGGCACGGGCAAGCACCCGTACGAGGCCACGCTGTACTCCCTCGACGTCGAGACCCTGCCACTATCGCCCTCGTCAGACCTCGGTGACCTCGAGCGCGCAATGAAGGGCCATGTGCTCGACAGTGCTTCGGTGACCGGCAATCTGGGAAGGTAAGCTCGTTCGGCGGGCCGTGAACACCGCTCGCCGAGGGACCCGGGCACGGCGAGGACGGCTTGCGTCACACTGTCTGCACCGCAGCTTGGACACAGGAGGATGTCGTGCCCGCCCATCCCACGCTCGTAGACCGCGACCAGTTCGTGCTCGTGGTCATCGACATCCAGGAGCGGCTCGCCGGAGCGATGCCCGACCGCGACCGGGTGCTCGCGAGGGTCCCTCAACTCGTCCGGCTCGCTGGCCTGATCGATGCCCCCGCGATCGTGACCCGACAGTACCCTCGCGGACTCGGTGAAAGCGAGCCGGCGATCGTCGACGTGCTGGCTGTCGTCGAGGCGTCGGGGCTTGGCGTGACTCACATCGACAAGACGGCGTTCTGCGCGTGCGGGGAGCCGTCGTTCCTCGCCGCTCTCGAAGCGACCGGTCGTGACCAGGTGGTCATCGCGGGGATGGAGACCCACATCTGCATCGCGCAGACCGCACTGGACCTCCTTGGGCGGGGCTACCGGGTGCAGGTCGTCGCCGACGCCTGCTGTTCCCGCGATCCCGAGGACCACCGCACCGCGCTCGACCGAATGCGCGCGGCCGGCGTGGTCGTGACGGTCACCCAGTCGGTGATGTACGAGGCTGTCGGCGTGGCAGCGACCGATGAGTTCCGCGCGCTGCTGGAGATAGTGAAAGCGGGCTAGCTCCGCCAGCTCTCGTCGGGTTGGTGGTGCTACGCTACCGTTCGCACGTTTCGGCGTGCATGGACACGGGTCGCGACGAGAGGCGGAACGACAGCGGATGGCCGAGATCATCGACGGCAAGCTGGTAGCGGCGACGGTGCGGTCCGACGCTGCCGATCTCGTGGATCGGGTGCGAGAGGCGGGCGTCGAGCCTGGTCTCGCGGTCGTGCTCGTCGGCGACGACCCGGCGTCGCACTCATACGTGCGGATGAAGGAGCGAGATTGCGAAGAGGTCGGCATCCGTTCCGTCGACTACCGTAGACCCGCCGATATCGACCAGAACGAGCTGAACTCCATCATCGACGCCTGCAATGCCGATCCGGCGATTCACGGCATTCTGGTCCAGCTGCCGCTGCCTTCGCATCTCGATGAGGAGGCCGCGATCGCCCGCATCCATCCCGAGAAGGACGCCGATGGGCTGCATCCTGAGAACCTCGGCAGGCTCGTGCGGGGGCTGCCTGCTCCTCGCGCATGCACGCCATGGGGCGTCATGCGGATGCTCGACTACTACGGAATCGATCCGTCAGGGAAGCGCGCAGCGGTCATTGGCAGGTCGAACATCGTCGGCAAGCCGATGTCGCTCATGCTGCTCGAGCGCAACGCCACGGTCACCGTCTGCCATTCCCGCACCGCGAACCTCCCGGGTGTATGCCGCGAGGCCGACATCCTGGTTGCGGCAGTTGGGCGGCCCAAGATGGTCACGAGGGACTACGTGAAACCCGGTGCAGTCGTCATCGACGTGGGCATCAACCGCACGGATGAGGGGATGGTCGGCGACGTCGACTTCGATGATGTCGAGCCGGTCGCATCGGCGATCACCCCGGTACCCGGTGGTGTCGGTCCGATGACACGCGCGATGCTGGTGATGAACACCGCCGAGGCCGCCGCTCGTGTGGCCGGTCTGGTCGATTGAGAGGTCCGAGCATGAGGGTCAGAGCGCATCTCCCGCTCGTTGCCGTCGCCGCAGCGTGCGTTCTGGCCGCAGGCGCGGTCGCTGCATTCGCGCAAACCCCGGCTACGCAGACACCGCCGCCGTCGACTGCCGCGACTGGGACGATCAAGCCCGCCCCACTCGCGGCGGGCATCTACCAGGTCCAGGCGGCTCCGGACGTAACCGCGGGACAGGCGGCCGTCATCGTTGCGGTGCAGCTCCCGCCCGACGTGAAGCTACCCGCGATGGTCCGGATCCCGGTGCCCCAGGGTGCCATTCCGACGTGGGTGGGGGAGATTCTCGGCGGCGACCCGACGGCGGATCCCGAGCGCGAGTACCGCACCGCGCAGGGAACCGGCGGGCAGGTGCTCGAGATGACCCTCGAGGAAACGCGCAGCGCCCAAGCGGAGTTCACCGTGCCATCCACGGCATCCGGCGGCAAGGTGACGATGAGCCTGAACTGGATCCAGTCCTCGCCGTCGGAGCAGACCGAGTTCTCGGTGCGCATGCCGCCGGGTTCGACGCAGGTGCAGATCACGCCGGCGCCCGAGGGGGAGCCCGCAACCAACTCACTCGGCGAGACGCTGTACGCGCTGCCCACCAAGGTGATGAAGCCGGGCGAGACCTCGGTGGTCGCGGTGAGCTACGCGACCGGACAGGGCGGTCAGCAGGGCCAGGCGGGTACGCAATCCGGGAGCTCGACCATCTTCTACGTGCTGGTGGCCGCGCTGCTCCTCGTGCTTGCGGTCCTCGGCTTCGCGCTGCTCTCGAGGCGGTCACGGCAGGAGTAGCGACTCGGTCTGAGTACCGCGTCTCCGACTCCGCGTCATGCCGCGCTGCACACTGCCTTCAGACCTATTGTCAGCCTCGGAGTGCTCTGAGAAACTCGTGCGCGGGTCGAAAGCGGCCCCGTAGCAAGGCGGTTGTGAGGCGCCACGCACGACGTATCGCGGACGATACGGCCTCGCGTCGCACGGAGTTGCCCCAAGGGGGCGGAAGGACAGGCAAGCATGGCAGAAGGCACCGTCAAGTGGTTCAACCCGGAGAAGGGCTACGGCTTCATCTCGCGCGAGGACGGGGAAGACTTGTTCGTCCACTGGAGCGAGATCCAGATGGACGGCTACAAGTCCCTCGATGAGGGCCAGGCTGTCGCGTTCGAGGTGACGACCGGTCAGAACGGCAAGCTGCAGGCGAGCAACGTCCGCAAGGCATAGATCGCCTGAAACGGAACGAACCTGCCGGGGCGGCTCGATGAGTCGCCCCGTTGCTTTGCCTGCAGCCAAGCCAGGCCATGTCCGTCGCTCACCAACGGTATAGAATCCAGCGATGACCACGCATGCGATGATCCGTTCGACTCCCAACCTCGCCGGAAGGCTCGCCGCGTGACCCGACTCGTCCTCCATGCCTGCTGCGGCCCGTGCCTGCTCGAGCCCTACGACGCACTCGTAGCCGAAGCCGACGAGGTCGTGGTCGTGTACGCGAACCCCAACATCCACGACCTCGAGGAGTACGAGCGCCGCCGAGACACGGTGCTTGCGTACGCCGGGGAGCATGGGGTCGCCGTCGAAGAACTTGCATACGATCCAGCGCGGTGGATGCAAGAGGTCGGGGCCTCCGGCGCGGACAAGGAGCGGCGTTGCCGAGCGTGCTACCGCCTGCGTCTTTCAATGACCGCAGACTGGGCCGCCGAGCACGGCTACGACGCCATGGCGACGACCCTGACGGTCAGCCCTTACCAGGATGCCGAGGTTATCCGCCAGGAAGGGGAGCGCGCAGCGGCCAACGCCGGCGTGCGGTACGCAGGTCGCGACTTCCGGGACTGCTATCGAGACGCGACCCAGCGGTCGCGCGATCTGGGCATGTATCGGCAGCGCTACTGCGGGTGCGTGCTGTCGCAAGTCGAAGCGGCCCAACAGCGCCGCGCCAAGGAGGCCACGCGTGCGGACCGATGAATTCGACTACCATCTCCCCACTGGGCTCATCGCTCAGGCTCCAGTTGAGCCACGCGATTCCTGTCGGCTCCTGGTGCTCGACAGGGCCAGCGGACAGATGGACCATCGGCACTTCAGCGACCTCCCCGACTACTTGCGCAAAGGCGACCTCCTCGTGGTCAACGAGACGCGTGTCCTTCCCGCGCGGCTGTCCGGGGTAAAGGACGAGTCCGGCGCCGCCGTCGAGATCCTGTTGCTGCGGGAGCGTTACGAGCAGGTGTGGGAATGTCTCGCGAGGCCGGGGCGGAAGCTACAGCCAGGGGCCCGCATCATCCTCGGCGACGGAGCGATGACGGCGCTTGTCCTCGACGTCCTCGATGATCGCGGTGGCCGGCTGATCCAGTTCCATCCCGTTGAGGATCGCTTCATCGACATCGTCCACGACATCGGCGAGGTCCCGCTGCCGCCGTACGTGACACAGAAGCTCGACGATCCCGAGGAGTACCAGACGATCTTCGCACGCGACGAGCGCAGTGCTGCCGCACCAACGGCCGGGCTCCACTTCACTCCCGAGCTCGTCGAGCGCGTGAAGGCGACAGGCGCCCGCATCGCCGCCGTCGAGCTGGATGTAGGGCTCGATACTTTCCGGCCGGTCGCCGAGGAGGACCCGACTCTGCACCACATGCATAGCGAGCACTTCCGCGTCCCACCCTATGTCGCCGAGGAAGTGAACGATA
>CAYHCN010000185.1:0-4709 GCA_964354945.1 uncultured Eubacteriales bacterium | reverse complement strand
CCTCGTAGATGACACCGACGTTGTCGAATGCGAGGGACGCCATGTCCCTACCTTACGCCAACCTCGTCGGGTTCCGCCTATGGCGTCGGCGACTACTGGGAGACGAGGTCCGCGTAGGTCACGTCGCCCTTGAGGTAGCCCTTGGTCTTCATCCACGACAGGACGGCGTCGACGTCGGCCTGGCTCGGCGCCTGCGCGGTCGGGTACGTGTTGACCTTGTAGGTCGTCGCGAGCGGCTTGGGCAGACGCGCCTTCTCGACGAGCGTCTTACGGTACGCCTCGGGGGCCTTGTTGATGTCGCCCACGGCGACGTCCCATGCCTTCAGCACGGCGTCGGCGGCGGCAGCGCCACCCGGGGTCGCGAGGTACGTGTCCGAGAACACGAGCACCGTCTGCGACAGGTTCTTCTGCGCCTTGGTGTCGTCGCCGACGAGCTTCGCCCCGCCCTGCTCGGCAAGGGTCAGGAACGGCTCGGGAAGCGCTGCGGCCTTGAGCTTGTTGGCCATGAGCAGCTCGAAGCGCACCGGAACCTTCTTGACCTCTTCCTTCTCGACCTGGGCAGCAGGCACGCCCTGCTCGCTCATCAGGCCATCCAGCACGTACTCCTGGATCGTCGCCGAAGACGTGCCGACCTTCTCGCCGGCAAGCTCCTTCATGCCTTCGTTCGGCCCGGCCTTGACGTCGTCGTTCTTCGGCGACGTGACGACTCCGAACCGGCCCTGGCTCTGGTCCGCGCCGAGCATGATCGTCTTGATGGTGTTCTTGGAGCCGGCGGCTTCGAGGTTCGCCGCGGCGATGATGTCGCCCATGTACGCGTCGATAGCCCCTGAGGAGAACGCCGCGTCGCGCTCCTGCGCCGACTGGAACAGCGTGATCTTCACGTCCGAGAGGCCCTCGGTCGAGAAGTAGCCCATGTTCTCGGCGACCCACAGGGGCAGCGAGTCCTCGGTCGCTAGCGTGCCGATACGCACCGCAGAAGGCTTCGCGGCGGGCTCAGTCGACGAGGTGGACTCGCTCGAGGTCGCCGGCTTCTCGGCGTTGCCACCGCAGCCGCTGACCACCACCGACAGCGCGAGCAGCGAGGCTAGGGCGAGCAGGGCGAAGCTAGATCGGGTCATGCGTCCTCCCTTGGGAATGGGGCCGAGTCTTGTCGCTAGTCGTGCGGCGCGTCCGAGTGGCTACTCGGCGCAGGCCGCCTTGCGGAGTCGGATCTCGTCACGGACAGGAATACCGGAGAATCCGGTGACCGCCGAACCGAGCTTGTCGGCGACCTCTCCCACCGACGCCTCGTAGATGGCGAAGCCGTGACGCTGAAGGAAGTAGAGCTGCGGCAGGTCGTCGTTGGTGACCGCCGCGCGGACAAACGAGAGTCCCCGCTCGGTGGCGAACGTCTCAGTGGCGTTCAAGAGCCCGGAGCCGATGCCCTTGCCCTGGTACTCCGGATAGACGCTCATGAAGATGATCGACGCCTCGCCCCGGTCGATGGCCGCCGACATGACGCCGACGAGCTCGCCTTCGACCTCGGCGACGAAGTTGACCGCGCTGAGCACGTCGAACGTCCGGCCGTAGACGTCGACCTCAGTCTCGCCAAGTGCCCGGTCACAGATCTGCTCGATGGCCGCGCGGTCGGCGTCTCGCGCTATGCGAACGCTGTAGTCCACGTTCTCGTGCTCGATGTGCGTCCCGCACGTGACCGTCATGTGAGCCTCGCCGAGCGGCAGGTCCCTGCCGCATGTAGGGCAGCGGTACTGCGGGAATGGAAGGTCGTATTCGGCGTTCATGGGTGGCTCCCTCAGACCGATACCGGTCGTTGCATGTTGACGGGGCCCGCGCGAGCGGCGGCCACGCACGCATGTAGTTATACCGTTTCGACCCTATACCTGCGAAACCCTCCCGGCGCACCGCATCGGTGAGCGGCATGAGGGAGCGGTATCATCGGCGCATGACACTCCGCTATCTCGACGAAGCACCCGACGTGCTCGCAGCCCTCGCGCATGTCGAGGTGCTCTACACCGATCTCGACGGCACGTTACTTGGCCGAGGAGCCTCCGTTCTCCGGGACGACACGGGCGGGCCGACGCTGGACACGGCCCGCGCGATCGTCGACGTCAACACCGCCGCACTCGACGTGGTGATGGTCTCGGGGCGCAACTTCATCCAGCTCGCCGAGGACTCCCGGTTGCTGGGTTGGACCGACTTCATCGGCGAAGTGGGGGCGCTGAGGTCGGTGGGCCGAGACCGCCAGGTCGAGTACATGCTGGGCGACTGGCCCGCCGATGCGGTGCCCGACGGGGTCACGCCTTACGAGGCGATCCTCGAGGCCGGCGCCCTCGACATGCTCATGACCGCGTTCCCCGGGCGAATCGAGCGGCACGTCCCGTGGGACTCCGACCGAGTGGTGACGTTCATACTGCGCGGCCAAGTGGAGATCGAGGAGGCCCAAGCGGTCCTCGATCAGATCGACCTGCCGGTGCAGATCGTCGACAACGGCGTCATCCACCCCGTGAACCACAGCCTACGCAACGTCGAGCGCATCCACGCCTACCATCTGGTGCCCAAGGGGACCTCGAAGGTCCGAGCCATCCGTCACGACCTCGCATCCCGCGGCCTGACCCCCCGGCATGCTGCGGCCATCGGGGATTCTGCAGCCGACCTGGACATGGCCGAGGCGGTCGGCGTGATGGTCATCGTCGCGAACGGCCTCGACGTGCCCGCGGTTCGGGACCGCCTCGCCGAGACCCCCAACGCGGTCGCGACACGCAAGCGCCAGGGGCACGGGTGGGCCGAGTTCGCCGACGCGTGGCTTGCCGCTCGTAGTCCGCGCGGCTAGCGCTACTCCGCTCTCACCCGCAGCTGCACCACGAACACGCCCTGGCCCCGCTGCTCGAGGTCGACCTCGACCGGTTCTGCGGGGTTCTCGGCGAGGATTCGCTTGGCCCCGGCAAGGGTGATGGGTCGAATCCCCGATTCCTCGCGCGCGATGTACAGCGTGTCGGGCTGGAGCACGGCGTACTGCCGCTCGATTCCCGAGAGCGACGCCTCGGCTTGCTTCACCGGGATGGTGAGGACGAGGAACTCGTCGGCGCCGTGTCGCTCGAACGCTGCCTTGCCAGAGACCTTCGTCGCCCCGACCGTCGGTGCTTCGGCGCTTCTCGCGCCCGCCTGCAGCGTGTCCTCGATCGGCTCGTAGGGCGGCTTGCCCACGACGACGCGACGGCAGAGGAGCCCGCGCCCCTCGTCCACGACTGCGGCATCTACCGTCATCGCCGCTGTCGCGGCCTTCTCGAAGGCGGCAGCCGTCGTCGACTCAGCCGAGGCGCCGACCAGAAGGTTCTTGCCGGAAGGCATGGCGATCACGCACCCCGGCAGCAGCGTCATCCCCAAGACCTCGTAGCGCCAGACCGGCTCGACCGGGCGGTAGACCGTCGTGCGCCAACCACCGTCAGTCTCCGTCCCAAGATCGGCGCCGGGTGCGAGGAAGACGACCTTCGTCTGCATCGCGCTTCGAACGCGCGCGAGCTCCCACCTCGTACGCAGCGGTGTGCCCGGCTGCACCGCGACGCCGGCGGCCAGCGCCCCGACGATCAGCACGACGCTGGTCAGGACCATGAACCGTCTGCGGAGCTTGGGATCCATACAGTCACCGTAGCAAATGGCGGTGGTGGGGCTCTCGGCGGCGGGCATCGCCGTCCGCAGGTCTAAGAGTAGTCCCATCCTCCGCCTGAATGGCCGCCATGTGCCTCGCCGATAGTGATTCAAAGTCGGCGTCCCTCGCGCTCGTGCCGTTCTACGTCGTGGCGATCGTGGTTCTCGGCAAGCAGCTGACCGTCATGCCCGAGGCGCGCAAGCTCATTGCGCGGGGGCCCTACGCAGTCTCTCGGCACCCGCTCTACGTCACCTACATCGCTGGTTCGCTCTCGAGGTCGCCGTCGCACAGACCCTCGTGATCGCGGCGCTGACTGCGCTGATGGTCGTGCTGCTCGTCATCCGGGCGCGAAGCGAGGAGGCGCTGCTCGCCAGTGCGTTTCCCACCGAGTACGCCGAGTACCGCCAACGCGTCGGATGGGTGTGGCACTGGTCGCCGAAGTTCGCGACCCCTGACGCCGAGTAGCCCTAGAGCCGCGTCTCGGCGTGCTGCGGCAGCGTTGCCCTAGACCGCTCGCGCTCGCGCCCCGCGCATGCCGAGCACCAGCACAACGAGCAACACCGTGAGGTACGCGAGGTACACCAGGTCGGGCACACCGACCTCATCTGTGAACGTCGCCACGAGGTTGGCGATGACGAACACGACGGCGACGTACTCGACCCACCTGGCACCTCGGAACGTCACGCCCGCGAAAACCGCCATCGCAATCCCGTCGGCGAGCATCAGCCCGGCGACGACGGCGAGCGTGATCAGGTCGAGCTGGCCAATGGAGACGACGCCGAACCACAGCAGCGCGGATAGAGCAATCCACCACGCGGCACCGACCGCGAACATGGCGCGGGTTGCCGCAACGGCTCTGGGGTGCGTGGACTCTACTGCCACCGCCGTCCCCCGATCCGCGGCGAGCTCAGGTGCAGAGCCCGAAGGCGGCGGGAAGCGAGCGTGCCCACTCGTCGATGGCATCCCAGTCTCGAAGGTCAGTCTGCCCCATCTGCTTGAACGCGGGATTGTTGTCCGGGAATCGCAACGTGTCGGGGTCGACCTTGCCTCCGAAGACGTCGAC
>CAYHCN010000184.1:0-4721 GCA_964354945.1 uncultured Eubacteriales bacterium | reverse complement strand
CCCACGCCGAGCCGGTAGTCGACCGATGCCACGCCAGAAACGGCGTCCACCGCCGAGAGGTTGAGGTACGTGGGTCCGGAATGCCAAGCAGTATCGGCATCTGACGTGGTCACGGCGGGCGTCTTGTCGACCTTCACCGAAGCCGTCCGCGTGGGTTCGGTATTCCCCGCCAGATCGGTCGACCAGTATGCCAGGGCGTTGGCCGCCTCGTTGGAGACGACGAAGGGAGCCGTGTACGTTGTGACGGCGCCTCCGTTGAGGCGGTAGTAGGTTCCGGCGACACCCGGGAAGGCGTCAGTCGCCGCAAGGGATACTGTCACATTGGACGTGTGCCAGTTCGCGTCCGCATTGGAGCTCGTCGAAGGCACGGTGGTGTCGGCGCCGATCAGGCCCTCGATCTGCAGAGCGTCCACGTTGATGTAGGCCGCAGTAGCCGAAGCGTTCTTGGTCCCGGTCCAGTCGATGCGGGCAACATGGCTACCCGACGAGAGACCGGACACGCTCGCGACCTTCTGGCGATACGAGGTGGACGGCGAGTAGAGGTCTGCGGTCGCCGTGACCGAGCCGTCCACGCTGATACTCACGATACCGAAGATCGTGCCCTTGGTGGTTATGAGATCGAAGCCCGTACCGGCGAACGAGAACGTGGCGTAGCCTGCCGAGGCCAGGTACTTGTACGAGCCCCCCGAGTAGTTGGCCGACGTGCCGGTCTGCCACGTGCCCTTGTAGTACACCCGCGCGTCGTCTTGCTCGTACGGCTTCATCACTGAGAATGTGGCACTCCGGTGAGTCTCGGCGTTGCCGGCGACGTCGGTGGAGAACCACTCCAACAGATGCGCGCCCGGACTCGTCGTCCCCACGAGCGTGCCCGCGGTCCACTCTCCGCCGTCCAAGCGCCAGGAGGTGCTCTGGATCCCGGAGGTCGAGTCACTCGGCAACAGGTGGATCGTTGCGGCGTTCACATAGGTTCCGGTCGCATCGCTACTGGTGTTCGGCGCAGCGGTGTCGACCCTGACGAGCACGGTATGCGTCTCCTCGTGATTGCCGGCGCGATCGACTCCGGAGTAGGCCAGCGTCGACGTACCTTCCCTGGTCACGCTTATAGAGCCGGCGTAGGCGGCAGCGTCATTCTCGTCGAGGCGGAACGTGATACCCGCCGGGCCTGATACAGGATCGGTCGAGGACAGGTGGACCGTGACCGGCCTCGTCGACCAGCCTGCGGGGGCGTCGTCGGCCGTGGCAGGCGACCCAGTGTCCACCCGTACGGTGGCAGTCCTCGTGGGCTCCATGTTGCCTGCGACGTCGATCGACGCATACGCGACGGTGGTCGTGCCTTCCGAGGAGATGAGGATCGGAGCGCCGGTGAACAGCGTTGCAGGGCTGCCGTTGACTGAGTAGGTCGTGGCGGCGACCCCGGAGACCGCATCGGTCGGCTGAAGGCGCAGCGCATAGGGCTCGCGAACCCAGTCGGACAATGCATCGTCCGTCGTGAGCGGCGACGAACCGTCGATCCTGACCAAGGCGGTCTTCGTCGTCTCTGAATTGCCCGCGGCGTCTGCGGACCAGTACCGGATGGTGTGCACTCCGTCACCGGAGACCGAGAACGGCGCCGAGTACGTGGTAGCAGAAGACCCATCGAGGGTGTAGCGCGTTGTGGCGACCCACGAGAAGGTGTCCGTTGCCGTCAGCGAGACGGTCTCGGCGGTCCTCTGCCACGAGCCTGACGCCGAGCATGTCGTTGTGGGTGCAATCGTGTCAGCCACGAGACTGCCGAAGACGTCGATGGCATCCACGTTGACGTACTTGTTCGTAGCCGAGCTGTTCTTGGTGCCCGTCGCGACGATCCTGAGCGTGTGGAAGCCTGCAGAGAGCCCGCTCGCGCTCCACAGCACCTGCTGGTGGGCGTTCGAGGCTGCGTACAGGTCGATCGGCTCGGCGGGTCCGCCATCGACCGAGACGGTCGCGATCCCGAAGATCGGGCCCTTCGTCCCCACCCACCGGATGGCGGTGCCCGAGAAGCCCGCCACGAACTGGCCGCTGCCGGTGTTGTAGGTGTACGAACCGCCGGAATAGCCGCCCGACGTGCCCACGTACCAGGAGCCGTCGAAGATCGCGGCGGGGTCGGTCTGTTCGGCCCGCCGGAACATCACCAGAGAGATGGCATGAGTCGATTCGGCGTTGCCCGCCACATCGGTGGAGTAGTACTCGACAGTGTGAGACGTGACCTCGGAGTACGGGACAGTGACGATCGCGCTGGTCTGCCACGCACCCCCATCGAGCCTCCACTTCGTGGTGCCGACGCCAGAAAGCGGGTCAGAAGCGGTGAGGTTGATCGTGGCAGTCGCTACGTAGCTGCTGGCGGCGTTGTCCGTCGTCACCGGCGGTGTGTTGTCTACGCGAACGTTGAACTGCTTGATCGTCTCCGCGTTCCCGCGCCCGTCGACCGAGTAGTACTTGATCGTGGACTGGCCCTCTGCCGTGACCGAGAACGGCCCGGAGTACGCCGTCGTGGGCGTACCGCCGGTCTTAGAGTAGTAGGTCGCTGTCACGCCGCTCGTCGCGTCGTATGCCGAGAGACTCACCGTCGCGCTATCGCGGACCCAGTTCGCGGGGTACGTCGCGGTCGTGACGGGCGCCGCCGTATCGGGGACCTGGAGTAGGTCGCCCTCGACGCGGATCGCGTCGAAGCCGATCGCGTACCCCGTTGACGCGGGGTTCTTGAGGCCGGTGTACTCGAGGCGGGCGGCGTGGTTGCTATACGCGAGCGTTCCCGAGTCGAACGACCAAACGCGACCGGTCACCGCCGACGAGTAGAAGTCGATCAGCACGGCGCTGCCGTCG
The DNA here is from genome assembly GCA_964354945.1 of uncultured Eubacteriales bacterium. Lineage (GTDB taxonomy): Bacteria > Actinomycetota > Coriobacteriia > Anaerosomatales > CAVXGS01 > CAVXGS01. The sequence goes on along the minus strand of CAYHCN010000184.1, from coordinate 1,880 downwards.
TCGAGGACGAAGCGACCGATGCCCATGTCGGGTCCCGTGTAGCCGTATAGGACGACGCGCGTTCCCTGAGTCGAGAAATGCGCGACAGCGGTGGGGTCGGTCGACCGTGCGCCCTGGCCGCCAAAGGCGTACCTGTCCCACACGCCCTTGTAGCAGATGTCCGCGTCGGTCTGCTCGAACACTGCGTCGGGGGCCTGGATCCTGAACCAGACGGTCTGGGGCGTCTCGGCGTTGCCGCAGGTGTCCTGCGAGTAGAACTCGACACTGTGGGTGTAGTAACCGTTGACCGTTACTTGGGTGCCGGTCTGCCAGGATCCGCCGTCGACGCGGTACTTCGTGAACGACACGCCGGAGTACTGGTCTGAGGGCGTGAGCGTGAGGACGGCCTGGTCGACGTAGGTGTCGCGCGCGTCGCTCGAGGTGGAAGGTGGTGAGCTATCGATGTGGAGCGTCTCTGCGTGGAGGCCTTCCGCGTTCCCGCGCGTGTCCACCGCGTAGTACTTGATGATCTGGGGCCCATCGGCCGACACGGTGAACGTGGCTGTGGAACCTGGGGCCATCACGGTCGGCGTGGTGCCGTCGGCGGACCAGTAGATCCCTTGGACCTGAGAGATCTGGTCGGACGAGGTCAGTGCCACTACGTAGGGGCTCGGAACCCACCCCGAGCCGATGTTGTCCGTGGTCACCGGCGGGTCGGTGTCGGGCCGGAGGATCGTGAAGCTTCCGTGCTGGACGGGCTGCTGGTTGTTCGCGACGTCCGTCGCGTAGAAGTCGAAGCCGTGGTCCCCGAAGCCGGTGGCAACGATGCTTGCGCCATGCTGCCACGGTCCGCCGTCCAGCCGCCAGGCGATGTCGGAGACACCGGAGAGCGTGTCGGAAGCCTGCAGACCGATCGTGGCGGTGGTGATGTAGCTCGGCTGGACGTTGGAGGTGGCGGTGGGAGGTGTCTTGTCGAGGAGCACGTGCTCAGTGTGCGCGGTCTCGACGTTGCCCCACGTGTCCACGGAGAAGTAGCCGACCGCCGTCGTGCCTTCTGTCGAGACGACGAACGGTGACGTGTACGGGGTCGTGGGCGACGAGCCGTCCACCGAGTAGTACGTTGCCGAAACGGGTGACTCGTCGATGGCCGCGAGTGTGACGTTCACGTTGGCGTTCTGCCAGCCCGACGGGATGTTGGACGAGGTCACAGGGGGTTCCTGGTCGGGCCCGAGCAGCTGGACCGTCGCGTAGTGCAACCCCTCCGCATTGCCGACGTTGTCAAAGGAGTAGTAGCCGATCAGGTAGATGCCTGGGGCGGGCAGGTAGATTCCGCTGTCATAGAGCTGTGGAGGCCCGCCATTGACGTTGTACCAGGTGGAGGCGACGCCGGAGTAAGAGTCTGTCGCCGCCAGGTGCACTGTTGCGGACGTGCCCTCGATCACGCCCGTGGCATCGCAAGTCGTGGTCGGGGGCGTGCCGTCGAGCCGCAGATAGTCGGTCTTGACGTCCTCCGAGTTCTGGGCTACGTCGACCGAGTAGTACTTCACCGTCGTGGTCCCTTCGGTGGAGACCGTGAACGGGTCGCTGTACTCGACCGTAGGGGTGGTCCCGTCGGTGGAGTAGTACGTGTACGCAACGCTGAGACTGGCGTCGACCGAGGTGAGTTGGACTTCGTAGGTCGTTCCCTGGACCCACCCTGTGGGGATGTTCGAGCTGGTGACGGGCGAGTCGCCATCGGGGTCTGACATCTGGAAGTGCCACTTCTGGATGCGATCGTTGTAGGGGTCACTGACGTACAGGTTGCCGAACGCGTCGGTCGCGACGTCGGTGGGCAGGAACTCGTGGTCGCACGAGGTCAGCGCGGACCACTGGCCCAGGAACGTGCCGTCGGCTGCGAATCG
>CAYHCN010000183.1:0-4736 GCA_964354945.1 uncultured Eubacteriales bacterium | reverse complement strand
CTTCGGTGATCTTGTCGCGCAGACCGGCCAATCGGACCGCCTCATCGGCCTGGGAGTCCACCATGAGCCGCAGCGCGGTCGCGAACCCAATGGAGCCGGCGACATTCTGGGTACCGCTGCGCTTGCGGAACTCCTGGCCTCCTCCACGCAAGAACGGGTTGAACGGCGTGCGCTTGCGCAGGTACAGCACGCCGATGCCCTTGGGGCCGTAGATCTTGTGCCCGGAGAACGTGGCGGCGTCGACCCCGAGGTCCTCGACGTTGAACGGCACCTTACCGACCGTCTGCGCCGCGTCGGTATGCATGAACCCGCCAACGGCGTGGACCGCGTCGGCAATCTCCCGGATCGGCGCGATCGTCCCGATCTCGTTGTTGCCGTGCATGATCGACACGAGCGCTGTGTCCTTGCGAAGGGCCGCCTTGACGTCCTCGGCATGGATCCAGCCGTCCTCGCGCGGCTTCACGTACGTGACCTCGAAGCCGTTCTTCTCGAGCCAGTGCGCAGGCTCCAGCACGGCGTGATGCTCGAACGCCGAGACGATCACGTGGTTGCCGTGCTTCGCCGAAGCGGATTGCGCGATGCCTACCAGCGCGGTGTTGTCCGACTCGGTGCCGCCGCTGGTGAACAGCACCTCATCGGGGTTCTCGGCGCCGAGAAGCGTCGCGACTTGCTCGCGAGCAGACTCGAGCGAGGTGTAGGCCTCCCGTCCCAACCGGTACAGCGAGTTCGGGTTGCCGAACTTCTCGTTGAAGTACGGGAGCATGGCCTCGAGCACGCGCTCGTCGACTGGCGTGGTCGCTGCGTAGTCGAAGTAGATCGTCTCCATGATGGCGGAGCCTTCCGTCTCAGCCGGCGGCGCCGGCACTCCTGTCGAAGGCCGACTGGGAGTTCGCCAGTTGGGCCAGGGTCGTCGTTCCGAACACGTCACGCAGCGCTGCAGTCGCTCGAGACCAGACCGAGCTGGCGGCGCACGCCGAGCTTCGGGCGCAGGCTATATCGCGCTCGGCGTCGCACACGTTGCTGGCCAGCGGACCCTCGAGCGCCTCGACTATCTCGAGAACGGTCACCTCGGCAGGGTCTTTGGCCAGCTCGAAGCCGCCCCGTGCGCCACGGACCGCAGTCACGATTCCCGCTCGCCGGAGCGAGACGAACAGCTGCTCGAGGAAGCGTGCAGGGATTCCGCGGCGCTCGCTGATCTCGCGCGCGCTCACGGGTCCCTGCCCGTAGTTGCACGCAAGGTCGATCGCGGCGAGCACGCCGTATTCGCTCTTCGCGGTGAGCCTCATCGCTACGTCCCATCGGTAATCCCTACTGAAACAGTAGTGATTAGATACCCGCCAGGTCCGGGCTGTCAACCGGCCGGCCCGGCGGCGGGAGGGCCACGACGAGGCCTCGGCCTGCGGTCAGCGTGGCGAAGTCCGCTCCGCCTGACATCCTGTCGGACCCCTCGTCGGTTCCGAGGCCCCGCAGGGATGCGCTGGGCTGCCGTCGGAGGGCCTCCCAGCGCCGTTCGTCGAATCGAACGAATGGTCGCTTGTAGGCGGGTAGGGCTTTGGCTACGATAGGCACCCGCCTCTCACGAGGCCTAGGCTTGTTGAAGGTCCATGGCTGACAGCTGCAGGGTAGCGAGAGCCCGCTGGATCCGATGAGAAGAGCCCTGATACGCCGCGGCAGTCGGCGTGTCGGGGCTCTCTCTGCGAGACCACGCAGCCTCGGCGAGAAGCGCGTCTCCCCTTCCTGTAGACTTACGCCCGTTCCTTGCCACCCCGCATACGCGGCCCGCGTCTCGGAAGGCTCGGTGTGTCCCTCGATCCCACCCAGGTGACCGGTTTTGCAGCTGCTTCTATCGCGCGCACGCTGGTCGTGCTGCCGTTGGTCGTGCTGCTCCTCCTGGGCCCCGGCTTCCTTCCCGCCCTCGCGGTGGCCCGGCGCTGCCGGCTCACGTTCGCCGAGGCGTTGCCCCTTTCGCTTGCTATCACCGTGGCCTTCGTCGGCATCGGCGGATGGGCAGCGTGGCTCGCCGGGGGCACGCTCCGAACCGCGCTGGTCCTCGTGGCTGCCTTGGCCGTCGCCGCGTCCGTAGTGCTGGTGCTTCGGGGCGAGCGACCGTGGATTCGACCTGTCGGCCGCGTCGCGGCGATCACCATCGGTGTCGCTGCGCTTGCGTCACTCGTCGGCGGAGCGTGGCTTGGCTTCCACGGCGACGTCTTCTTCCACCTCGCGGCACCGCGAGCGCTTCTCGCAACGAACGCGCCGCTCGTGACCGACCCGCTCTACGGCACCGCGAACCTGGGACCCGACCCCACCGCCGGCATCTGGCACACCGTCCTTGCCCTGCTGTCGCTTGCGACAACCATCGACGTTGTCACTCTGTGGTTCGCGGTGTCGGTCGTGGTCGCGGCACTCGTCGTCGCGGCGTTCTTCGCACTGTGCCGCTCGGTCTCGGGCTCGCCGGCATCAGCGGTGGTCGGGGTGGTGCTTCTCTTCGCCCTCAACGGCTTCGACTTCCGCTCGGCGGCCTATCCCAACATGACCGCGCGCATCTTCCTGTTCACCGCGATGCTGTACTTCGTGCTGATCGCGCGAGGGAGCGGCCGGGCGGCCGTCACCGGCGCCGCGGCCGGCGGCACAGCGGCGATCTTCATGCACATGGCGTTCACCCAGATGACGTACGTGTTCGTCGCGCTCGCGTGCATGGCGGCACTGATCGGCACGTGGCTGGCGCGACGGGCGTTTCCCGACCGCTCGTGGGCGCCGTTCCTCCAAACCGTGATCGCGTCAGGCGCGATCGTCCTCGTCACGGCACCGTCGGTGTTCGTGAGGGCGCGCTCCGTGGTCGGCTCGTGGATGACCGACCCGTCGGGCTACAGCCTGCCCTCGGCGTTCCCCAACCTGCCGAAGCTCGGAATCCTGTTCCCGGGCGTGGGCTTGCGCCTCCCCGACTCGCTCGCCAGCGCACTCAATCTGGTCGTCGGCGTGGCGATGATCACGCTGCTTCTGATGATGGTCGTCGCAGCCTTCCGTGACCGACAGCCCGAGCGGTTCGTGCACGTCGCCGTGGCCGGGACGTCGTTCCTGCTGTACCAGTTCCCGCCCGTCACGCTGGCAGGCCTTGCCGTGGCGCCCTACGTCCTCTACCGGCTCCAGGCCCTCACCGCCTACGCTCGACCGATCCAGGTGTCATGGGCGCTCGGGCCCAATTCCCAGCCTGTGCGTGCCGCCCGATGGGTCGGCTACATCATGCTCGGCGTGATGCTCGCACTCGCCGTTCCTACTGCGGCTCAGCGCTGGTTGGGGATCGAGAGCGTCGCGCGGCCCGAGCCGACCATCGTGGAGTCATGGAGCAAGGACGTGCGACGCGTCTGGGGCGGATCGGCGATCGCTCAGGTTCGGCGCATCGCGGGATCGACCTACCCGCGCGTCGGGTCCGACGCCGTGACCGGGTACGAGCTCGCCGGCATCGCTCCGGTGACGGCGCTGTGGGTCCCCGAGACCCACAACCCCCTTGCCATCCTCGCAACGACCGCGAAAGCGCGCGAGGCGGCATCCAAACGACTCATGGACCCAACCCTCACCGAGTCGGAGCGGCTGAAGATCGCGCGAGACTGGGACCTCGACTACATCGCCGTCTCGCACGAGACGAAGCAGCGGGCCGAGCTGCTCGCTGCACTCAAAGCACAGCCCGCTTTCGAGCCCGTGCTCGAAACGCGGCGTCTGTCCCTGTTCAAGGTAGAACCCCGGTAGCTTTCGGCCCCGCTCAGTCCACGCCGAAGCCGGGGCGCCGCCCGTCCTACACGGTCTTGAGCAGGTTCGCCATCTCGATGGCGGCGCTCGCCGCTTCCCAACCTTTGTTGCCCTGCTTCGTTCCCGCGCGCTCGACGGCCTGCTCGATCGTGTCGGCAGTGATGACGCCGAACGATACCGGCACCCCCGAATCGAGCGACGCCTTGGCGATGCCCTTGGCCACTTCGGAGGCGACGTACTCGAAGTGCGGGGTGCCACCGCGGATCACGACACCGAGGGCGATGACCGCGTCGTAGCGACCCGAGTCGGCGAGCTTCTTCGCGACGAGCGGCAGCTCGAAAGCCCCCGGTACCCATGCGGTGTCGATGTCGCCCTCGGCGACGTCATGTCGGGTGAGGGCGTCCATGGCGCCGGAGACGAGCCGCGTGGAGAGCAGCTCGTTGAACCGGCTGGCCACGATCGCGAACTTGAGCCCGGTGCCGACGAGATTGCCTTCATAGGTGGTCATCGATCCGTCCCTTCCGTGGTCTGAGCGTGCCCGCTCCCGCTGTCAGGCTGCGCGCCGAGCAACAGGGTGTGAGCGAGCTTCTCCTTCTTCGTCGTGAGGTACTCGATGTTCGTGTCACAGGCGGGTACCTCGAGCGGCACCTGCTCGGTGATTCTCAGTCCGTAGCCCTCGAGACCCACGATCTTGCGGGGGTTGTTGGTCATCAGCCGGATGGACCGAAGGCCGAGGTCACACAGGATCTGCGCTCCGATGCCGTAGTCCCGAAGGTCCGCGGGGTAGCCGAGAGCCTCGTTGGCCTCCACGGTGTCGGCCCCCTGCTCCTGGAGTTCGTAGGCCTTGAGTTTGGCGGCGAGCCCGATGCCGCGCCCCTCGTGACCGACGATGTAGAGGACGACGCCGCGACCCTCGGCTTGGACCTTGCGCATCGCCTCTTCGAGCTGGGCCCCGCAGTCGCAGCGCAGCGAGTGGAACACGTCGCCGGTGA
>CAYHCN010000182.1:0-4745 GCA_964354945.1 uncultured Eubacteriales bacterium | reverse complement strand
GCTCGCTTGCCGGTGAAGTCCCGGCCCACCTGCTGTCCCGCGCGATCGCTGTACAACCACGTCTCGATGTCGTCTCGCGGCAGCGTCTTGCCCTGAATACCCTGGCCGTCGGGCTCATGAATGACGACGCACCCGTGCTCGTCGAGGACGGAGAGGGTGGTCGCGTATCCAGGCCCCACTTGCAACAGGCGTTCACGCATCACCGATACCGGTACGCAGTAGCCGAGCACCCCGATCACGCGGTCTCGGCCATCGAGGATAGCGTGGGAGAAGGTGATCGTCGGCGTGTCGCCGGGTCCTGAACGCTGGTACTCGCCGACCGCGAACCCTCGGCCGGCCTTCGCCAACGCGAACCACGCCTCGTCGGCGACGTTCGGGTCGCTCGCCGGGGGAGGGGCAGCCCCATCTTGCACCCGGATCCTGCCGCGCGTGTCGGCTGCGCCGATCCAGTTGCAGTCGGCGCTTGCATCCCCAACGTACTTCAGAAGCGCTTCAGTCTGCGTCCATTCGGCATGCTTGAGCTCCGGGTCGAGCGAGAGCGGCACCAAGGTCGCCTGGGCCTGCCGGACGAGCCCCGCCGCGATCTCCGCGCGCAGCATGCTGCGCCGCTGCTGCTCGTCGCGGATGTCGGCCGCTTGCTGGGTGGCCTGCGTCCGGGCGTACCAACCGAACGGAATCGCGAGGAGGACGAGGCTGACGCCGATGATGACGAGCACGCGGAAGCGGAGGCTATCTCTGAAGCGAACCGACCCCGTGGAGACAGGCGTCTCTCCCATGGGTCCCCCATCCCCGTTACTGGGAGTATTCCCCAGTAGCAAAGCGGGCGTCGTCGCCGAGAGGGTTCAGCGGACGCGCTGGCCGCAGCTGGCCGAGTAGCCGGGCTCCGGGCAGCGTCGCCGACGGCATCTACGCGGGCGGTGGCGGAGCCTGTGTCGGCGGCGCCGGCGAAGCCTGTGGCGGCTGCGCCGGGGGAGCCGCGGGCGCCTGCGGCGGCTGCCCGTACGCCACCGGCGGTTGCAGCGGCGGTGGCCCGGGGACCCCGAGCCCATGACAGAGCTCGGCATACTGCTCCCGGGTGATCTCGCCCTTCGCGTAGCGCACGCGCGCGATCTCGCACGCCTCATCTCGGGTGGGCTGCGCCGGGTAACCGCCCGGCGGCTGCGCGTCGTGGCCGTGAGCCGCCGCCCTGTTCAGCTGACGGACGCCCCAAACCACGAGCAACACCACGCCGGCGATCACCATCAGCCAGAAGATCGCGACGGGGATCCACCACCACCCACCGCCACCCATAATCGGCCCGTAGCCGTAGTCGTATCCACGCATCATTGGCCGCTCAGCTCCTTCAAGTAGGCGACGACGTCTTTCACTTCCGAGTCGGTCATCTGCCATCGAGGCATCGCCGGATCGAGAGGCTTGCTGTTCGCGTCGATGCCGTAGCGAATCGCCCTGTAGGTCTTGGTATCTGCGTAGCCCTCGTTCGTGAGGGCACGGTAGGTGATGTCTGGAGCTCCGATGTAGCCCATCCGCATCGTGACCGTGCCGCCTCGGCCGTTCGCGCCGTGGCACGAGGCGCACCCGCCACCACCCCTCATCAGCGCGCCTTGCGACGGGGGGATCGCCGAGCGAGGGATCTCTCGGCCGTTAGCGTCCATACCGCTTTGGTAGACGCGCTGACCGTTCGCTGCCGAGGGCCCTGCTCCGCCGAGGCCGGGCCGGTAGAAGGTCGCCACCGGGGTCAGCGCTTCGACGGCCAGCAGGCCGAAGGCGCCGACGCCGAGAAGGATCAGGGCGGTGATCAGTAGTCCCGTGTGTCTCATCGAACGAGCGCCTCCAACCGCTTGCTGCTCGTGGATTGTTCCCAGCGAAGGGGGCCTCGCAAGCAGGGCGGGGCACGCGCCTTGCTAGACTCACCCGCGTGAAGCTTTCTGAACGCCTCATACCGACGCTTGTTGTCGTACTACTCGCGGCCGTGCTCGCACCGCTGTGCGTTGCCGCCGGGCTCGATGGTGACGAAGACCCGTGCTGCCAGATGGGGGCACAGCTCGCCTCCACCGGCTGGATCAGGGCGGTCGGTAGCGCGATGGCTGTCGTACTCGGTGCGGTGGCTCTCGCCCTCGGGGTGAGCCTCCAAGCGCGAGGCATGGCCTCGGCAGCGACGCCTCACTGCGCGTCCTCACTCGCGCTCTCGGCGGTGCCCCTGCGCATCTGACGGCGGACCCTCGCTTTCGGTCCGTTCTTCTCCGTCATTCAGGAGGTATGTCGTGCGTATTCGTTCCCTTGTTGCGGTCGCCGTTCTGGCGGTCGCGGTTCTGCTCGGCGGCGCGAGCGTCGCACTAGCGAAGTCCGTCCCGTGGGACTCGGTAGACCTGGTCGTCCACGACGACCAGGGCAAGCAGCTGATGATCCTCGCGGGGCAGGTCCCCACCGAGACCGCCCTGCCCGCCCAGGTTGAGATCGCCGTGCCTGCGGGGCTGCAGCTCCAGTGGGCGGGCGAGATTCTCGGCGGCGATCCCGCCAAGGACCCAGCAGTCCAATACAAGATCACCAAGGTCGGCAACTCCGATGTCTACACGTTCACGCTGAACAAGAGCCGCACGGCGCAGCTCGAGCTGGCGATACCCGGCGCGGTGCAGCTGGCGGGTTCGAAGTACTCGGCGGCCGTTCAGTGGACTCCTTCGCAGGATGTCCGAGAGCTCAAGATCGGGTTCCGGGTCCCCGCGGGCGCCAAGATCGAGACGCCCGTCGAAGGCGCGGCCAGCGTCCCCGGGCCGACCGGCTTCGACTACTACCGCTCCACGCTCACCAACGTGAAGGCCGGTCAGCCGGTCGCGTTCGCGTTCGACTACAGCGTGCCGGCGGTCGCCGGCGCGGGTTCGACCGGCGCCGGCGCCTCCAGCGGGAACACGGCGAGCTTCGCCATCATCGCGGTGCTGCTCGCGATCGTGGCCGGCCTGATCTTCGTGGTGTGGCGCAAGATGCAGTCGAAGGGCTCGACCGCCGTAGCGGCATCACCCTCGCGCTCGGCGGCAGCGAGCAAGAGCTCGCCCAGCGGCAGCTCCCGCTCTACGGGTTCCGGCTCGAAGCCGGCCGGCGCTGGCGCTCGCGGCTCGAAGGCCACTCCCGAGCCCGCGCGTTCGTCCGGCTCGAAGAACGGCATCATCGTCGTCGGCGTCATCGTGGTCGTGGTGATCGGCGCGTTCCTCGCGGTCAACTCGAGCACCAAGCCGCAGGACCAAGGTGACGTCATCACCCGGACCTTCTCGCAGGCCGACCCGTGCACCAGTACGGTCGTCCCGCTGGCTGTTGCCGCGGGCACCGACATGAACGGCGCTGCCGAGAAGCTCTTCACCGTTCTGCAGTCCATGCCGAGCATCACCACCGCCAAGGTCTACAAGGACCAGCCGCGGATCGAGGTCGGGTACTGCGAGTCCTCGCTCCAGCCCGGTCAGGTGGAGCAGGCCCTCGCAGCGACCGGCTTGGTGGCCAAGCCGCAGTAGCCGCTTGACCGCGCCAGGATAGATTCCGCTCGAAGGCGGTGGCATCGCGCCACCGCCTTCTTGTTGTCTACGCTGGGGAGCCGACACCGTCTCGCGACCGTTTCCTTGACACTGTGTCACGCTCGGCATCGGTGCTTGGCGGTGCGAACCAGGTCGGGCTGCTGGTCGGCAGCTTGGCTGGGCTCGCACTGGCCGTCACGTACGGCATCCTGTTCGCCCGCGGCAGCGTGCGGATGGACCTGAAGCTGTTCTTCACGCTGACTTCCGCCGTGCTGCTGCTGCTTTCGGTGAAGCTGCTGGGCAGCTCGATTCACGAGTTCGAGGAGGCTGGCGTGCTCGCGATGAGCGAGAGTATGGCGCACCTCTTCGATTGGATCCACGAGACCCCGATCGTGGACTGGCTGTTCCTGGCCGCGCTTGCGGTCCCGCTGCTCGCCCCGCTGTTGAGGCGGACGGACCCCGGGTCGCGCCCCGAGGCCAGCCTCGGCTTCAACTAGCTCCTCCATCGGAGGCAGGGTTGGGCGGCCTTGCGGCGTCCCCCCGCGGCAAGCCGCCCCGCCCTCGCCGACGAACCGCTCCGCCCGCCTAGCTCCGCCAGGTCGCGCCGTGGCGCCGCGGCGCTGCGGCGGCCCGCCCAGCGCTACGGCGGCCCGCCCACCGCCGCGATTGACCCTCCTCGGCCGGCGCTGGTAGTGTTCGCGGAGTCGAGAGGGAGTAGTACACCCGGCCTGGTCGCGCCAGCGAGTGCGCCGAGTCGGGGGTTCGCATCGACATACTGGGTGATACGCCCCGGTGCGAACGGATCCCTAGGGAATTCGAACGAGACTCTTGACGGTTGGATGCGCCAGTCCGCCGTCAAGGGTCTTTTCCTTTGAGGCGGACACCAAACGAGGAGGCCTCGTGCTGTACGTGTTCGCCGTCGCGACGATACTGATCACGCTCGCCGAGCTGGGCGACAAGACGCAGCTGCTGGCCCTCGGCCTGGCCGCCAAGTACAAGGCGTGGCAGGTACTCGTGGGCATCTTCGTGGCCACGCTCGCGGTTCACCTGTTCTCGACGCTGGCGGGCGGGCTCATCGGCAACCTCATCCCGAGGTTCTGGCTGTCGGTGGTGAGCGGCCTGCTGTTCATCGGCTTCGGCGTCTGGACGCTGCGCGGCGACGAGGGGTCCGACACCGACGACATCACCAAGACCGCGAAGTACGGTCCGATCGTCACCACCAGCATCGCGTTCTTCCTTGCCGAGCTG
>CAYHCN010000181.1:0-4765 GCA_964354945.1 uncultured Eubacteriales bacterium | reverse complement strand
ACACTCTCACGACCCCCGGTCTTCACCGGTGAGTTGCAGCCCAAGGGCGTAGAGGCGTCTGCGATGACGCTGCTGGGGCGGCTGAATGCAGGGAGGGTGCTCCATTCGGTCGCGGGTGTGGATGCGATGGCCGCCGAGGTCTTCGAGCTCTTCCCGTACACGCCGGTGTTCAACGCCACGGGGCAGCCGGCGATGTCGGTACCGCTGCACTGGAACGACGAGGGTTTGCCGATAGGGATGCACTTCGTGGCCCGGTACGGTGATGAAGCGACGCTGTTCAGGCTGGCGGCGCAGCTGGAAGAAGCTGCGCCCTGGTTCGACCGCAGACCACCAGTCAGCAGCTGAAGGCGGCGCCGCAGTCGGGGTCCTCGACGCAGGAGCCCCGAGGGTCGAGGCTGCCCTGGCACGGTTGCTAGCGGGGTCCCGTCATCTGCTGGTCGGCTGTGGGCCCGGTTGCGACAAGCACCGCACACCCCAGCATCACGAGCACGACCGGCGCCCAGATTGCGCGTTCGGCCGCGGCGGGCGTGATCAGGTTGAGCACGAGACTCACCGCCATGAGCACCACGACCACCCAGATGAGCCAGCGAGAAGCCCTGGCGAGGCGAGCGACCGCGACCCCCGCCCGCGACAGCACCACGGCTGCCATGAACGCAATGAGCGCGGCTTGGACGACTGCCGCGATTCGCAAGGCCGGGGGGTACTGGCCCGGATTCGAGCCGCCCATCGCGAACTCGCCCCACGGCGCGCCGAGCGCCAGCGCGAGCTGGAACGCGATCACTGCTACAGCCGCGATCGAGAAGACGGCGGCGGCACCCCGTCTGAGGTTCACTCCGTCCCCCTTGGATGCGTTGCCGTGCTCAGTCTCAGAGGAAGCCGACCTCCTCGGTGGCGGCGGTCACGACAAAGCAGCGCTCGTTGTTGGAGCCGTCGTCGGCAGGAACCAAGAAGAACCCAGGCCTGCCAGGCTGATACCCGGTCGTCGTTCCGATGAGTTCCTCTCCGTCCTTGAACAGGACCCTGATCCGGCGGCCTGCCGGCGGTCGTGTTGGGTCGAACTCCTTGCGCTCGACGTACTGAGGATCGCCCGCCAGGTCCCTCACGAAGAACAACGCCTTCAACTCCTGCGTCTCGATCTCCACCGGCTCAGTTCCGGGAGGAGCACCCGCGACGCTCACATGGAACACGCTCTTGTTGGGAAAGAAGTCCGCGGTCATGCCTTTGACGATGCGACCGTCAGCGAATCGCGCCACCACTTGATTCATCGCTTGCCCTTCACTCGGCGGGCCCGAAGTAGGTGCTGCTTCTCAACAGGCTATCTCACGGCGACGCCGAGGTAGTAGGGCCACACAACGAGTCCGAGCAGCGCCTGCCACCAGACGAGCTGCGCGAAGGCGATCGTGAACATCCAGCCGATGAACCAGATGATGCCCATGCCGGCATCGACGCGGACCGGCTGCTGCTGAGGCGACATGGCGTTCTCCTGACCTCGAAGACGAAAACGGGGGACGCGTGCCCGGGAGTACGTGCGTGCTGTCTGAGAGCGTACCCATTGCGGCGCCACCCTGGTTCGCCCACATTCGTCGGCTTCGCGTAGAATCGGGGCACTTCAGACCCGACTTTGGAAGGCGCGCGAGCGGATGACGGAACTCCCCAAGGCGTACGACCCCAACGCAGTCGAGGGCGAGATATTCGCCTCGTGGAGGGACGGCGGCTACTTCTCGGCGGAGATCGTCGAGGGCGTGCGGTCGTTCTCGGTCGTGATCCCGCCGCCGAACGTCACGGGATCGCTCCACATGGGCCATGCGCTCAACAACACGATCCAGGACGTGGTGGTTCGCCGAGCCCGGATGACGGGGCAGCCGGCACTGTGGGTTGTCGGCACGGACCACGCCGGCATCGCCACCCAGAACAAGGTCGAGCAGAAGATCGCGCAGGACGGCCTGTCGCGCTACGACCTGGGCCGGGAGAAGTTCATCGAGGCGTGCTGGGAGTGGCGCACAGAGTACGGCTCGACCATCATCGAGCAGCTCAAGCGGATGGGGTGCTCGTGCGACTACGACCACGAGGTCTTCACGATGGACCCCGGCTACCAGAAGGCGGTCCGCAAGGTCTTCGTGGACTGGTACGACAAGGGCCTCATCTACCGAGGCAAGCGCATCATCAACTGGTGCCCCCGCTGCTCGACAGCGCTCTCCGACATCGAGGTCGAGCACGAGGACGTCGACAGCAACCTGTGGCACATCCGCTACCCGCTGAAGGAAGCCGTCGGCGGCGTCGACCACCTCGTGGTTGCCACCACCCGTCCCGAGACGATGCTCGGCGACACCTGCGTGGCCGTACACCCCGACGACGTGCGCTACAAGGACCTCGTCGGCGCGACCGTGGTGCTGCCGCTGCTCGGCCGAGAGATCCCCATCGTCGCCGACGAGTACGTGGATCCGTCTTTCGGTACCGGCGCGGTCAAGGTCACGCCGGCCCACGACCCCAACGACTTCGAGATCGCCGAGCGCCGGGGTTGCGAGAAGCTCAACATCTTCGCGGCGGACGCCACCGTGAACGAGAACGGCGGGCCCTACGCAGGGCTCGACCGCTACGAGGCCCGCAAGCGTGTCGTCGCCGATCTCACCGAGCAGGGACTGCTCACCAAGACCGACGAGCACGTCCATTCGGTGGGTCACTGCTACCGCTGCCACACCGTGATCGAGCCGTGGCTCTCCGACCAGTGGTTCGTGGATATGAAGCCACTCGCCGAGCCGGCCATCGAGGCCGTGCGCGACGGGCGGGTCACCTACCACCCCAAGCGGTGGGAGAACGTCTACTTCCACTGGATGGAGAACATCCGAGACTGGTGCATCTCTCGGCAGCTGTGGTGGGGTCACCGCATCCCGGTGTTCTACTGCGACGCATGCGAGTCGGCGGTGGCCTCGATGGAGGACCTCACCGAGTGCCCGACCTGCGGGGGAGCGGTGCGCCAGGACGAGGACGTACTGGACACCTGGTTCAGCTCGCAGCTGTGGCCGTTCGCGACGCTCGGATGGCCGGAAGCCACGCCCGAGCTGGAGTACTTCTATCCGACCTCGGTCCTCTCCACCGCGCGCGACATCCTGTTCCTGTGGGTCGCCCGCATGATCATGAGCGGCATGTACTTCAACGACGGCGAGATCCCGTTCCACGACGTGATCATCCACCCCACGGTGTTCAATGCCGAGGGCCGGCGCATGAGCAAGTCGCTCGGCACCGGCGTGGACCCGCTCGACCTCATGGAGCATTACGGCGCCGACGGCATGCGCTTCGGCCTCATGCTCCAAGTCACCGGCACGCAGGACATCAAGTTCGCCGAGGAGAAGCTGATCTCCAGCCGCAACTTCGCGAACAAGATCTGGAACGCGAGCCGGTTCGTGCTCATGAACCTCGACGACTACATCATGCCGTGCGGGCCGAACCCGGCTACCGTCGCGGATCGCTGGATCCTGTCTCGGCTGGCCACGCTCGCGGCCACGGTGGACGAGGGCATCAAGACCTACGAGTTCGGCGAGACGGCGCGCGCCCTCTACGACTTCTTCTGGAACGACTTCTGCGACTGGTACATCGAGCTCTCCAAGAGCCGGCTGAACATCGGACCGATCGAAGACGCCGGCGACGAGCTGCGCGCCGCGCGCTACGCGACGCAGAGCAACCTCGTGTTCGTGCTCGACACCGCGCTTCGCCTGCTCCACCCCATGATGCCGTTCGTGACCGAGGCCATCTGGCGCAACGTGCCGCTGAGTACCGACCACACGGCCGACTCGCTCATGGTCGCCGCGTGGCCCGACCCGGCGGATCTCGCGAAGTTCGCCGACGAGGGCGCCGAGCGCTCCATCGAGCTGCTCCAAGATGTGGTCGTCTCGGTCCGTGCCGTGCGTGCCCGCTACCAGATCCCGCCGAAGCAGGCCCTCGACGTGGTGGTCAAGGCGCCCCAGGCCGAGGCGCTCCTGCTCCAGGGCGAGGCGTCCCTCGTGCGGGCGCTTGCCAGGGTCGGCGAGTTCACGGTGGCGCCCGACGCCGTGAAGCCCGAGCACGCCGCCGCTTCCGTCGCCGGCCCGTGCGAGGTCTACGTGATCCTCGAGGGTCTCGTCGACTTCGACGCCGAGCGCGTTCGTCTCGGCAAGGAGCGCGACAAGGTCGCCGTCGAGCTCGAGCGGCTGAACAAGAAGCTGTCGAACGAGGGCTTTCTCGCCAAGGCCGCACCCGAGGTCATCGAGAAGGATCGCGGCAAGGCCGCCGACCTCACCGACACGCTTGCGACCCTCGACGCTCAGCTCGCCGAGCTGGGGTAGCGGCTCCGTGGGCGCGGGTTCGCCGCCGACACGCGGCGGAGCGGCCGGCGGGCGGGACTTCGAACGCGCCGTCGCCGAGCTGAGCCGCGCGCTGACGTTCGGTATCCACCCCTCGCTCGACGGCATTCGCGCACTGACCGACCTCCTCGGCAGACCGCAGGACTCGTTCGCCTCGGTGCAGGTCACCGGCACCAACGGCAAGACGTCGGTCACGCGACTCACCGAGGCGATTCTGCGGGGTGAGGGGTTCTCGGCAGGCGCGTACACCAGCCCGCACCTCGTGAGCTACACCGAGCGCATCGAGGTGGGCGGCACGCCCGTCTCCGAGGCGGACTTCGCCCGCGGGGTGTTCGCGGCGCTCGATGCCCGGGCGGCTGCAGCCGCAGACGGCGGCGGGTTCACCGAGTTCGTCGGCGTCCCCGTCCTCAATCCCCTCGTCGTCGTCT
>CAYHCN010000180.1:0-4807 GCA_964354945.1 uncultured Eubacteriales bacterium | reverse complement strand
GTTGAGCACCGCAACGGCAGCGGCATACACGAGCAGCTGGAGCAGCGCGACGAAGTTCGCCGCGAGCAGGAAGTAAAGGCCCGCGGCGGTCACCGACGCGGCGAGCAGCCAGTACGCCGCGTGGACGACGTTCCTCGACGACACCACGCCGAGCGAACACACGATGGCAAGGGTCGCGAGGACGGCGAAGCCGACGGTGCTCACGGTCTCACTCATCGGCCCCACCTCCGTGCGCGGGTGCGGCGGGCTCCTGCGCCGACGCGGGCGCGGGCGACGCATTCGGCGCGGCCCCTGCTGCCGGCTTGTCGCGCTTCGTCGCCGCCGCAGCGACGTCGGTGAGGAGGTCGTACGCGAGGTCGGGCGCCGAGCAGCGCGCGAGCTCGTAGTCGTGGCTCATCTCGATCGCGTCGAACGGGCATGCCTCGACGCACAGGCCGCACATCATGCATGCGCCCAGTTCGTAGCGGAAGTGGTCGATGTGCTTGGAGCGGTCCTCGCCGGCCGTTGTCTGGAGATCGAGGATGAAGTCGGGGCACGCCCGTATGCAGCTCATGCACGCGGTGCACTTGGGGTTACCCTCTTCGTCGTACTTGGGCTTGACCGCCCACCGCGCCCGCTCGGGCAGCTCGATCTTCTCGTGGGGGTACTGCACAGTGATCGGCCCGCGGACCATGTTCTTCATCGTGATGGCCATGCCCTTGAGCAGACCGGTGCCCCAGACTCTCATGAGCCCGCCGCCTTGAACGCGAGCTGGCCGAGCTTCACGAACAGACCGGTGAGCATGAGCCAGCCCAGCGATGCGGGCAGCAGGATCTTCCACCCCAGGGTCATGAGCTGGTCGATGCGGACACGGGGCATGGTGCCTCGGATCCACATGAACACGAAGATCACGAGGTACGTCTTGAGGATGAACACGAGCGGCGCCACAGGCGCGTACCACTCGTACGGCATGAGCGGGATGCGCCACCCGCCGAGGAACAGCGTCACCAGCACTGCGGCCATGATGAAGGAGTTGCTGAACTCGGAGAGGAACAGAAGGCCGAACTTCATCGACGAGTACTCGGTGGCGAAGCCGGCAACTAGTTCGGACTCTGCTTCCGACATGTCGAACGGCGTCTGGTTGAGTTCGATGAGCGCAGAGATGAAGAACATCACGAACGCCGGGAACATCGGTACGACGAACCACACCCCCGCCTGGGCCTTCACGATGTCGGCGAGGTTCATCGACCGGGCGAGGAGCACGACCGGCAGCGCCGAGAGCAGCAGCGGCACTTCATAGGTGATCTGCTGCGCCACGGCGCGCATCCCGCCGATGAGCGACCACTTGTTGTTCGACGCCCACCCGGCAGCCAAGACGCCCAGCGGCACGAGCGACAGGACCGCGAACGTGTACAGCAGGCCGTTGGGCGCGTCGGCGAGCGACATCGATCGGGAGAACGCGATCGCGCCGTACGCGGCGAGCGACGGCACGAACACCATCGCCGGCGCGATGAAGTAGAGCGCCCTGTCGACACCGCTCGGGGTGACGTCTTCCTTGGACAGCAGCTTCAGGACGTCCCACACCGTCTGGAGCGTCCCGTGCCACCCCTGTTCCATGGGGCCGAGACGCACGTGCAAGTGCGCGAGGACCTTGCGCAGCATGTAGATGAGCACGACGCCGTTCACCAGCATCAGTGCCAGCGCGAGGACCACACCGAGCAGCGCCTGGACCCACGGGTTCATCGGTCCACCTCGCCCAGAACGAGGTCGACACTGCCGAGCACCACGATGGCGTCAGCCAGAAGCGTCCCCGGGAGGAGCTGCTCGCCAGCCTGCAGCGCGTAGAACGCCGGCGGCCGGTACCGCATCCGGTACGGCTGGTCCGAGCCATCCGAGACCAGGTAGACACCGAGCTCGCCCCGGGGGGACTCGACCGCGGCGTACGCCTCACCCGCAGGCGGGCGGAGCACGCGCGGCACCTTGGCCATGTAGTCGCCCTCGGGCATGCCGTCGAGGCACTGACGGCAGATCCGCAGTGCCTGGCGCATCTCCTCCATGCGCACCGCGTAGCGGGCGAATACGTCGCCCTCCTCGGCGGTGGGCACGTCGAAGTCGACCCGGTCGTACGCGGCGTAGGGGCGCTCGCGCCGCACGTCGTACGCGACCCCGCTGGCACGCAGGTTCGCGCCGGTGAGCGAGTACGCGAGTGCCATCTCGCGAGAGACGACCCCGACGCCACGCGTGCGCATCTGGAAGATCTCGTTGCCGCCGAGCAGGTCGTCGTGCTCGGGGAGATGCTTCTCGAAGGAGTCGAGGAACCGCCTGATCTTGCCCTCGATGCCCTCAGGCAGGTCGGCGACGACGCCGCCGGGACGAACGTAGTTGAACATCATGCGCTGCCCGCTCACGGCCTCGAGGATGTCGAGGATGTCCTCTCGGTCGCGCACCGCGTAGAGGAACTGCCCCATCGCGCCGGCATCCAGGCCCATCGGCCCGTACCACAGGAGATGGCTCGAGATACGGTTCAGCTCACCGAGAAGGGTGCGGATCCAGTCCGCTTTCTCGGGCACCTCGACCTCGAGCAGCTTCTCGGTGGCAAGCGCAACGGCAAGCTCGTTGTGGATGCCGGCGATGTAGTCGCCGCGGTCCATGAGCGTGCCGAGAGCGTTGTAGCGCCGGTGCTCGGCGAGCTTCTCGATGCCTCTGTGGAGATAGCCGATCGAGGCCTCGGCGGCCTCGACCTCCTCGCCGTCGAGCTCTATCAGCACGCGCAGGACGCCGTGGGTCGAGGGATGCTGCGGACCCATGTTGACGACGAGGTGCTCGGTCGCGAGATGATCGATCGGGACGGGGGGACGCCGCACACCGACAGGCAACACGTCGGGCACGAACGCGCCCTCGGCCAGGAGGCCCTGCTCCGCGAGCGAGCCGACTGGCACGTCGACGATGTGGTCGTGGCCGCTCACAGCCGCCCCAGCGGGTCGTTCGCGCGATCCCGGACCTGCTCCGAGTCGCGAATCTCAACTGACTTGCGCAGCAGCGGGGCGACACCGTCGACAGTGAGCAGCCGCTGGGGGTTCGGGTGGCCGGAGAGCTTGAGGCCGAACATCTCGGCAGCCTCGCGCTCGGGGTACGCCGCGCCCGGGAAGAGCTCCCAGACGCTGTCGAGAGTCGCGTCGTACGCGGCCTCGAGCTTGACCGTGACGTCTTCGTCCCGCTTGAACGAGCGCACGAGGTAGACGATGTCGATGGCCTCGCCGGTGTCTATGCCGAACAGATCGACCATGAAGTCGAAGCCGGCATCCTTCAGCGCCTGGAGCGCGGAGCGGACCTCTGACCGATCCACGCGTACTACCAACATCCCGGCGGTCGTCTCGACCGACGCGTGCTGGGCGCCAGCGCTGCGGAGCGCGGATGTGACTCTAGCCGCGTCGGGCAGCAAGCCGTTCCTCCGTCTGCTCTTTGATCTTGTTCATCAGCTGAAGGAACGCGTACTGCACGGACTCGGGACGCGGCGGACATCCGGGGATGTAGACGTCCACCGGAACGACCTTGTCCACGCCCAGAACGACGTTGGGGTACTCGCGGAACGGGCCGCCGGTGCACGCACACGCCCCCATGGCCACAACCCACTTCGGTTCGGGCATCTGCTCGTACAGCCGGCGAACGCTGGGAGCCATCTTCCGATTGACCGTGCCGGCGACGATCATCACGTCGGCTTGGCGCGGGCTCGCTCGGAAGAACACGCCGAGCCGGTCGAAGTCGAACCGCGGACCACTCGCGTGCATGAGACCTTCGATCGCGCAGCACGCGATGCCGAAGGCGAGATACCACAGCGAGTTCCGGCGAGCCACGTCGAAGAGCTGCTCGCTGCGGATGAACAGCACGGAGTTCTCGCCGGTGAGCCTGTCTAGCGCCACTTGAGCGCGCCTTCCTTCCACGCGTACGCGAGCCCGACGACGAGGATCATCACGAAGAGGAGCATCTCCCACAGCACCGCAAGCCCGGTTTCGGGTCGGGCGAAGATCACCGCCCACGGAAAGAAGAAGGCCGTCTCGATGTCGAAGATGACGAAGAGCAGCGCGAAGACGTAGTAGCCGATGCGCAGCTGCACCCACGGGGGCCCGATGGGGTCGACGCCGCACTCGTAGATGGTGGACTTGGCTGCCGAGGGGCGCTTGGGCGATAGGAGCCAAGAGGTGGACAGGGCGACGACCGTGAAGGCCACGCCGACGATGGCGAACACCGCAAGGACGATCTCCTCGCTCGCCATAGCGTGAGTCACTCCCTCCGCTCGCGTGCTGCCGGACACAGCGCCGGATACAGGAACGCCCCCGGCCGATGTCCCC
Source organism: uncultured Eubacteriales bacterium (assembly GCA_964354945.1). Lineage (GTDB taxonomy): Bacteria > Actinomycetota > Coriobacteriia > Anaerosomatales > CAVXGS01 > CAVXGS01. The sequence goes on along the minus strand of CAYHCN010000180.1, from coordinate 479 downwards.
TCCGGGTAGCGTCGATGGGCGAAACTAGCATACGCCTCCTGCAAGGCAGTCGCCTTCAGGCGCATCGTGTCGGTGAGTGGCTTGTGGGCGGCGGTGAACGGTATCCAAGTGCCTGTAGACGGCGTACCGTTCACCGATTCGTGGTCCCGGGGTCGCCAGTGAAGACCACGAACCCCACCATCCCGGAGTCGCGACTGTTCAGCCAGTAGTCCGACTTGAGTGGCATCCCGTCACCTCCCCTGAGTCGTCTATATCGCCCGAGCGGCCCTCCGCGCCTCTCCGAGCGCACCCCTCGCCTCGCGCCGGTCCTTGTCAAACGCGTGGGCATGCGTCCGTCGGCCTAGGCAGCTTCGTCGTCCGAGTATCTCGACCGCTCGAACCCCGAAAAGAAGAAGAGCGGGGACCGAAGTCCCCGCTGCTAGACACTGGAGCCGACGAAGGGATTCGAACCCTTGACCCCCGCATTACGAGTGCGGTGC
>CAYHCN010000179.1:0-4854 GCA_964354945.1 uncultured Eubacteriales bacterium | reverse complement strand
GACGTGAACGGCCCGCTCACTTCGCGTTCGGCAACGATGTCGTCGACGACCGTCTGCCCCACGCCGCGGATGCCCGCGAGCCCGAACCGGATACCGTCGCCCACGGCAGTGAAGTCCCGGCGCGACGAGTTCACGTCCGGCGGCAGAACTTTCACGCTCGCCCGGTTGCACTCGGCGACGTACTTCACGATCGAGTCCGTCTTCCCGGTGTAGCTCGTGAGCACGGCCGCCATGTACTCGAGCGGGTAGTGCGCCTTCAGGTACGCGGTCTGCATCGTGATCAGGCCGTAGGCCGCCGAGTGGCTCTTGTTGAACGCGTACTCGGCGAAGGGCAGGATGTCGGCCCACAGCTTCTCGGCGAGCTTGGGGTCGTATCCGTTCTCGGCCGCGCCCTCGACCCAGTGCTTCTCGAGCGGCACCAGCTTGTCGAGGAGCTTCTTGCCCATGGCCTTGCGCAGCTTGTCGGCCTCGGCCGCCGAGAACCCCGACATGGTCATGGCGATGCGCATGACCTGCTCCTGGTACACGATGGCGCCGTAGGTCTCCTCGAGGATGGGCTTGAGCCGCTCGTCGTAGTAGGTGACCGGCCTCTTGCCGCTCTTGCGCTCGACGAAGTCCTTGACCATGCCGCTGCCCAAGGGGCCGGGGCGGTACAGCGCCAGCACGGCGACGATGTCGGCGTAGGTCGTGGGCTTGAGCTCCTTGAGCAGCGCCCGCATGCCGGCCGACTCGACCTGGAACACGCCCGCCGTGTCGCCACGTTGCAGCAGCTCGAAGGTCTTGGGGTCGTCGAGGTCGATGTCGTCCGGATCGATCGCCACACCGTGGTTGGCCTCGATCTGCTCCACCGCGTTCGCGATGACAGTGAGGTTGCGCAAGCCGAGGAAGTCCATCTTCAACAGGCCGAGGTCGGCCACGGTCGGGCCGTCGTACTGGGTGATGACCTGGCCTTTGGTGTCCTTCTTGACCGGCACGAACTCGTGGAGCGGCTCCGGACAGATCACGACGCCGGCCGCGTGAACACCTTCGTTGCGGGTGATGCCCTCGATGGCGCGAGCGGCGTCGACGATGCGCTTGGTGTCGGGATTGCCCTGGTAGTCCTGCTTGAACTCGGCGTTACCGGCGATCGAGGAGTCGATGGTGGCGTCGAGTTCCGACCCGATCATCTTCGAGATCCTGTCGGGAATACCGTAGGGATAGCCGAGAACTCGGCCCGCATCCCGGACCGCCGCGCGAGCCTTCATCGTGCCGAACGTGACGATCTGGGCAACGCGGTCGGCGCCGTACTTGTCGCGAACGTACTCGATGACGTCGCTGCGGCGTTCGTCGTCGAAGTCGATATCGATATCGGGCATCTCGGTTCGCTCGGGGTTCAGGAATCTCTCGAACAGCAACCCGTTGGCGATGGGGTCGAGGCTGGTGATGCCGAGCGAGTAGCTGACGATCGATCCGGCGGCGGAACCTCGGCCCGGGCCGACGCGGATGCCGTTCTCTTTCGCCCAGGACACGAAGTCCGACACGATGAGGAAGTACGCCGCGAAGCCCTTGCCGTTGATGACCTCGAGCTCGGTCTCGAGCCGGTCGACGGCCTCTTGGGGCAGGGGATCGCCATAGCGCTCCTTCAGCCCCACGATGCACCGCTCGCGCAGGTACGACTCGGGGGTGTGTGCGTCGGGGACCTCGAAAGTCGGCAGAAGGATGCGCCCGAAATCCATCGAGACGTTGCACTTCTCGGCGATCTCGAGGGTGTTGGCGAGCGCCTCCGGGTACGCCCCGAGCGCGGACTCCATCTCCTCGGCGGTCTTGAAGTAGAACTCGTCGCACGAGAACCGCATCCGCTTCTCTTCGTCGAGCGTCTTGCCCGTGCCGATGCAAAGCAGGATGTCCTGTGTGGTCGCATCGTCTCGGCCCAGATAGTGGACGTCGTTCGTGCCGACCAGCGGCAAGCCGAGCTCGCCGGCCAGCTTCGCGATCTCGCTGTTGAGCTGGGACTGGGTCACGCCGGCATCCCCGGTGATGCCCTGCTCCTGGATCTCCAGATAGAAGTCGCCCGGGGCGAACAGGCCCGCGTAGGTCTGGGCCCATTTGCGCGCATCCTCGAGCTGTCCGAGCTCGATGGACTTGCTGACGATGCCGCTCATGCACGCACTCGTGGCCACGAGCCCCTCGCCGTACTTCTCGAGCAGCTCCAAGTCGACTTGGGGCTTGTAGTAGAACCCCGAGACGGCCGCTTCCGACACGATGGCCATGAGGTTGCGGTAGCCCACGTTGTTCTTGGCGAGCAGCAGCAGGTGGTACAGATCGGGCTTGCCGTCGCGCTTCTTGCGCGAGTGCGGTACGAAGTACACCTCGCAGCCGATGACCGGCTTGACCTCGCCCGCCCCGATCTTGGGGTTCATGCACGTGCGATAGAAATCGACGGCGCCGTACATGTAGCCGTGGTCGGTGATCGCCAGCGCCGGCATCTCGTTCTCGCGCGCGCGCTGTACGAGCTGCTTCACCCGCGCGGCGCCGTCGAGCATGGAGTACTCGGTGTGGGTGTGGACGTGGACGAATGACATCGGTCGGTCCCCGCCCTATCGGCCAGCAGACGAGGCGTCTGTGGAGCCGTGGGCCCCCGCACTCCCGCCGGCAGGGTGGCCGAGGCGGTCGAGCACGGTGCGGTACCCGTCGGCACCGTAGTTGAGACACTTGCTCACCCGGGCGATCGTCGTTGCCGAGGCACCCGTCGCCTTCTGGATCTCCTGGTAGTGCTCGCCGGAGGCCAGCATCTTCGCGACCTGGAGCCGCTGGGCCATGTCGTGGATCTCCCGGACGGTGCACAGATCGAGGAGCAGCGCGTAGGCTTCCTCGGCATCCTCGACGGTCAGGAGCGCTGCGAGCAGCTCATCGACGGCGGGCGTGCGCAGCCTGTCCTCGGCCATGTGTGCGGGCGTCCCCTCGACTGGTGTCCGCACCGACGCGTGCGGAGCGATAACCACAAGATATCGGGGTGAGGATAGCACTTGGCGACGACATGATGTGCCTGTGGACAGCCGAACGGTCAGCCCCCTCAGACGAGCGGAAGCGCTCGCGGGCGGCGTCCGGCGCCGCTAGGTGATGGGCGAGATGGGCTCGTCCTCGGGTAGCGCCTGCAGCACCGTGATGCGCTCGGGCATCGCGGTACGTTCGCGGTCGATCGACGCCGCTGCGGGCAGCGTCGACAGCGCGATGATCGCCGCCATGATCCCTCCGCCGATGAGTACGGCCTGCACGCCGAACGCTGCGGCAAGTGCCGGGGCCAGCGCGAGCGGCACGAGCTCTCCGGCGCTGCGGTGGACCTGCGCGGTGCCCATGACCCGGCCGAGGTACTCCTCTGGAGAGTCGATCTGCATGAGCGACCGCAGCATCGGCTCGATGCCGCCGATGACCGCCCCCCACACGAATGCACCGATCGCGATGATGACGAGATCGGTCGTTCCCACGTAGAGGATCGCGCCCATGCCGACGAAGGCCACTCCGATAGCGAGACCCCTCGCGGAGTTCACCTTCGCCGGAAGCCGCGTCAGAGCGAGGGCGCCCACGCCGATGCCCGCGCCGAAGATCGAGTTCACCCACCCGATCGTCTCGATGCCGGTCTTGACCACGTCCCGGTAGAACAACGGCTCGAGCGCTCCGAACGCTCCGAAGCTCATCCACACGACGGTGCCCATGAGCACGTAGTATCGAACGCTTCGGATGCCGTAAGCGACGCGGACCCCGTCGGTGAGCTCGCGCAGCGGATGCCTCTCCTCGGCGGGCTTGGCCACGGGCGGAGTCCGCACCGGCCACACGAGGGCCGCGCCGACCAGCGTCATGATCGCGTCGAGCCAGAACACCGACTGGATGGAGATCGTCTTCGCCATGATCGCGCCGATAGCGGGACCCATCACGAACGACAGCGCGCCGACGCCCTCGAGCAGCGAGTTCATCGTCACGAACTCGTCGGGGTTGTCGCTGAGGTAGGGCGCGAACGAGCTCGTCGCGGTCATGATCGGCGCGACCGAGAGGCCGAACACCACGCATCCCGCGACGAGCTGCTCTATCGAGGTGGTGAGGGTCATCGCGATAGCGGTAGGCGCGTAGACGAACTGAGCGCCGATGAGCACGTTGCGGGGGCCGTAGCGGTCGATGAGCGGACCGGACAGGGCCGCGCCCACCATCGAGGTAGCGGCCAGGGTCCCCATCACGAGGGCTAGCTGGCCCGGTGTCGCCTCGAACTGGTAGGCGGCCATGCCCCACACGCCGATGAAGAACGCCGCCTCCCCGCCCATGCGCGCGAGGAAGCGCGCGGTGACGACCAGCGCGATGTTGCGGTTGTGTCTGAGCAGCTCAAGCATGGTGGGTGGTTCATTCCTCAGCCGGGTCGGTCCGTTCCCACGGCGGACGACCTGACGCGGCGGCATTCATTCTGGCCCGAATTCAATACGGTATCACAGGGGTGCGGGTGAACCGGAGCCCTGAGGAAGCGGCGGGAGGCACCGCCTCGCACCGCCGCTCGCGGTTCCTCGACTGGGCGGCGCGTGGCGCCTCAGCTCGGCTGGCCCACGGGATTGATCAGCGACCCTACGTTCTCGATCCGCACCTCGACGATGTCGCCATGGTGCAGCGGGCCGATACCCGACGGGGTGCCCGTCAGGACGACGTCGCCCGGGACGAGGGTCATCACCTTGCTCGCGAACGACACCAGCTCGTAGGGATGGAACAGCATGTCGTTCGTGTTCGCTTCCTGCTTGAGCTCGCCGTTCACGAAGCACTGGAGCGTCAGATCGTCGGGATCCACCTCGGTGGCGACCCACGGGCCCAGCGGGCAGAAACCGTCGAAACCCTTGGCGC
>CAYHCN010000178.1:0-4885 GCA_964354945.1 uncultured Eubacteriales bacterium | reverse complement strand
CCGCCGACGACTTCGAGCGCCACGGCATCGTCACCTCCGAGGAGCTTGCGGGCCAGATCGACGACGAGATGCTCCACGCGATCCTCTCCCACGCCGAGAAGGCACCCCGCGAGTCCCGCATGGACATCGCGCTCTACGCCGCCGACCCCACGACCGGCTTCATCGTGGCCGCCGCGCTGGTGCGCCCCGACAAGTCGCTCGCGAACGTCGAGGTGAAGTCGCTGAAGAAGCGGTGGAAGGAAGGCGCGTTCGCGCGCGGCGCGTCGCGGGAGCAGATGGCGACGTGCGAGGATCTCGGCATCTCGCGCGACGACTTCCTTGCACTCGCGCTGGACGCCATGAAGGCGCGGGCGGACGAGATCGGCCTGTAGGGCGGGAGGCGGCTCCGGGCGGGAGTCGTGTATGCGGAGAGTCGTCGCCGTCTGTGGCTGCGAGTTGCCTAGCCTCCGCCGAGCAATTCGCCGGCGAGGAAGAGCAGCCAGAACCCCGCTCCAAGAACGCCGAGGACGACGCCGACCCAGACCGTCCAGTGTCGATTGCCCCTGACCAAGTTGCCAACACCGAAGATCACTGTCGCGAATCCCAGCGCGATCGATAGTGGGAACAGCGGGAATGTGCTCGCGAGTGCGAACCCCATCCCGAGGACGATTGCGGTCGATGCCCCCAGCGCGAGCGAGATCCAACCCGAGGTGGACTCGTGCACTCCACGCGTCACGACGAGCAACACTACCGCGATGGCAATGCCGACGAGAAACGCGATACTGGCTTGCATCGATCCCCCTCACTGCGGCGACCTACCGGCCCCGCCCCTCTCAGCATCATAGACCCGTGGCTCGGTTCGACTCGGGTATGCTCATCCGCGCAAGCCGGCGCCACGGGCGCTGCAACCTTCGAGAGGGGACTCCAATGACCCGCCGCATCGTCGAAAGCGCAGGCGCGCCTGCCGCCATCGGCCCGTACGCCCACGCCGTGTGGGCGGGGGACCTTCTGTACAGCTCGGGGCAGACGCCGCTCGACCCGGCCACCGGCAAGCTGGTGGAGGGTGGCGTCGCCGAGCAGACCGAGCAGGTCTTCGCCAACCTCGCGGCCGTCGTCACCGCGGCCGGGCTCACGATGGACGACGTCGTGAAGTGCAACGTCTACCTCACGACGATGGATGACTTCGCCGAGATGAACGGGGTCTACGCGACGAAGTTCTCGGCGCCGTTCCCGGCACGCAGCACGGTGGCCGTCGCGGCCTTGCCGCTGGGCGCCCGTGTCGAGATCGAGCTCGTCGCCACGCGCTCGGAGGGGTAGCCGCCGAGTCCTGCGGTAGACGCGGTGGCGCGGTCTTCGCACCGTCGGACGAGTTGGCTGCGACAAGGTCTCGGCAAGCTCGATGTCACATCTCCGGGTCAACGTGGGGGTTGACAGCCCTGTGTATACTCGGCTGCAACTCGAGCCCGAATCTGCAATCCAGTTCGAAAGGTCCATGCCTGTGAAGCTCGTCGTCACCGAGAAGAACATAGCCGCGAAGAAGCTTGCGGAGATCCTTGCCGTCGGCAAGCCGAAGGCCGAGAAGGTCTCGGGCATCCCCGTGTACCACTTCCGTCGCGACGGTGAGGACTGGGCGAGTATCGGGCTCAAAGGCCACATCCTCGGCGTGGACTTCCCACCGTCGATGCGGTTCGAGGACGGCGCATGGAAGGCCGTGTGGGAGGAGGGCAAGGAGACGAAGGCCTCCATGCCCGCCGAGCTCCCGACGCCCCCGTGGCCGAAGAAGGGCAAGCCCTACACCGCCAGCGGCATCGACCTGAAGACGTGGAAGGTGGCGTCGCTGCCGTACCTGGTGTGGGCGCCTGTCGGCAAGATTCCTGCCGAGCGCGACATCATCGCCGCGCTGAAGTCGATGTCCAAGAAGGCTGAAGAGATCGTCATCGCGACCGACTACGACCGCGAAGGCGAGCTCATCGGCAGCGACGCACGGTCGCTCGTGCGCGAGGTCAACAAGAGCGCGCCGGTGTTCCGGGCGCGGTTCTCGGCGATCACCAAGGAGGAGATCGAGCACGCCTTCTCGGAGCTCTCCGAAGTTGACGACTGTCTCGCCCAGGCGGGCGAGTCACGCCAGGACATCGACCTGGTGTGGGGAGCGGTCCTGACTCGCTTCCTGACCATGGCCAAGTTCGGCGGGTACGGCAACGTGCGTTCGGCCGGCCGTGTCCAGACTCCGACGCTGTCACTTGTCGTCGAGCGGGAGCGGGAGCGCGAAGCGTTCGTCCCCGAGATCTACTGGACGGTGAAGGGTCAGTTCGACGCTGCGGGCGAGGAGTTCTCGGCGGGGCACGCCACGGAGAGGTTCAAGAGCGCCCAAGCCGCCCAGGCCGTGCTCGACGCCGTGGCCGGTGCGACCTCGGGTCGTGTCTCGGCGGTCGAGAAGAAGACGCGCAAGGTGCAGCCTCCCACACCGTTCAACACGACCGAGCTGCAGGCAGCTGCCGCGGCCGAGGGGATCGCCCCGGCACGTACCATGCGCATCGCCGAGTCTCTGTATATGGACGGCCTCATCAGCTACCCGCGTGTGGACAACACCGTCTACCCGCCCTCGCTCGACCTGCACGGGATCCTGCGGACGCTCGCGGGCGTCGCAGCCTACTCACCGCACGCCACCCGCATCCTCAGCGGCGCGCTTCACGCGACCCGCGGCAAGAAGGAGACGACCGACCATCCGCCGATCCATCCCACCGGGGCGGCGGACCCCGACAAGCTCAAGCCGGAGCAGTGGAAGCTGTACAACCTCGTCGCCCGCAGGTTCATGGCAACGCTCTCGGGGCCGGCGACCATCGAGGCGACCAAGGTCACCATCGACGTCAACGGCGAGCCTTTCGCCGCACGCGGCGACGTCCTCGTCGAGCCCGGCTTTCGCGCGGTGTACCCCTACGGCCTCAAGAAGGACACCACACTCCCGGCCCTCGCCGAGAACGCGGAGGTCAAGTTCCTCGGCGCCGAGTCGGAACAGAAAGCCACCGAGCCGCCGCGGCGCTACAGCCAGGGCACGCTGATCCAAGAGATGGAGAAGCGGGGGCTCGGCACCAAGGCCACCCGCCACGCGATCATCGACCGGCTCTATCAGGTCGGCTATGCGGTGAACGACCCCATCGAGCCCACCTGCCTCGGCCGGGCGGTCGTCGACGCGCTCTCGGCGTTCGCGCCGCGCATCACCACGCCGGACATGACCGCCGAGCTCGAGGCCGAGATGGACGCCATCGCCAACGGTCGTAGCGAGCGAGTCGAGGTCGTGGACCACTCGCGTGCGCTGCTCGCCGCGGTGATGGGCCAGCTGATCGAGAAGGCGACCGAGGTCGGTGACGCGCTCAAGGAAGCCACCGCCGAGGACTCCCGCGTGGGAACGTGCCCGAAGTCGGGCCACGACCTGCTGGTCAAGCACAGCAAGATGGGCCAGTTCGTGGGGTGCTCGGGATGGCCTGACTGCGACGTCACCTACCCCCTGCCCAAGGGCAAGATCGAGTCGCTGGGCCAGGTGTGCGAGACCTGTGGCGCACCACGCATCAAGGTGATCCAGTTCCGCTCGAAGCCGATCGAGCGGTGCGTGAACCCGCAGTGCGAGACGAACGCCGAGCCCGAGACCGACATCGGCGCCTGTCCCGCGTGCACGGCGGCCGGGCGCGATGACGGTCGCGTGACCGCGCGCCGCAGCCCCAAGACCCTCAAGCGCTACGCTCGCTGCACCAACTACGAGGACTGCCAGACCTCGTACCCGCTGCCACAGAGCGGCGACATACAGCCCACCGGGGAGAGCTGCGCGACGTGTGGCTCGCCCGAGATCGTCGTTCAGACCCGCAAGGGCCCCTGGCGCCTGTGCGTCAACCCCGAGTGCCCGTCGAAGGCCGACAAGGCCAAGAAGACCGGCTCGGCGGGCGGGGCCAACAAGCCGAGGTCCCCACGCGGCTCCGCCGGCGGTACAGCGAAGCGCACTGCGGGCAGCACGACCCGGCGCCGCACGACCAAGAAGCCGTCCGGCGACTCGGGCGAGAGCGACGTTGCGTAGGGGTAAGCATTCCTCGAGGCGAGGGAGGGCGTCGTGAAGATCGCGGTCATCCAGCATCGGCTGCGAGCGACCGGCATTGAGGACGCAGAGGCGCTGCTTGACGCGTGCGCGCGCGCGGGGGAGCAGGGCGCCGAGTTCGTGCTGGTGCCAGACATCCCCGCCCTTCGCGAGGACGGGTTCCACAACGCTGCGCGATCCTCGTTCATGGTCGGGCTCGAGAAGGTTCCCGGACGCCGGCTCATCCCACAGGCGCCGCCGCGCGCGATGGGCATCGCGGCCACGGCGCCGCCGCCCCCCGGGGTCATGGGCCTCGGACGTATCGGCGTGTTCGTCGGCGATTCATGCATCGACCCCAACGAGCTCGAGCGCATCGCGCTGGAGACGCCGGCGACGGCGGTCTTCGCTCCGCGCAACGAGTCCGACCTCCAGGCGGAGGCCATGCTCGAGCTCGCCGTCGGGCTCTCCGACTCGCTCGCCGCGCTCGTGATGGTCGCCGAGACCACCGGCGCCGAGCCGGGCGATGTCGGTCACGGGGGCAGTGCGATCGTGTTCCTCGGCGAGGTCCTCGCCGAGGCGGTGGGACAGGACGACGACGTTCTCATCGCCGAGGTCGAGACGCCCATCCCGGTGCCGGAGCCGCGCGAGTCCATGCCCGCGATCCCGCTCATCCTCGAGCAGCGGCTCGCGCAGCACCAGGGCCGCAAGGTGCCCGTCGACTACCCGGCGGACCTCGACTAGAACCGCGTTCACTAGGCGCCGCCGCACCCGTGACCGGGGTGCCCATGTGCGGTCTCCGCGAGCCGCGCGGCGAGGCGTTTCTGTGGGTCCCTCATGCTAGAA
>CAYHCN010000177.1:0-4887 GCA_964354945.1 uncultured Eubacteriales bacterium | reverse complement strand
CTCATCGGCGGGCTTGGGCGCGATCCAGATGAGGTCGGCGATCAGTATCAGCGCGCCGGTGATGGCGACGATGATCTCGGGGAGCAGGTAGCGCCACAGGTCACTCGACATCGGCTACCCCCCCGCCAGCTTCTCGACGAGCGGGTACATGCTGGTGGTGATGGTGTGGTAGAGGTTGGCCGGGAAGATGCCGACGAACATGATCGTGAACGCCAGGATCCCCATCGGCGCGAACCGCAGCGCCCGGGCGTCGGTCATGTCCGAGACCGCCTCGGAGGGCTCGCCGAGGATGATCCGGCTGAGCAGGCGAAGCACGTAGGCCGCGGTCACGACCACGCCGACGAACGCGATCGCGGCAAGCCACGGGCTCTTGGTGACGAGCCCCACGTAGACGAGCAGCTCGGCGACGAACCCTGCGGTCGACGGCAGTCCCATGCTCGAGGCGCCGGCGATCACGAAACACGCCGCCACGAGCGGTGCGGCCTTCATGAGGCCGGAGATGTCGGCGATCACGCGCGTATGCGTACGCTCGTAGACGTAGCCGATGAGCGCGAAGAACAGCGCGGTCATGATGCCGTGCGCGAACATCTGGAACCCGGCACCGGTGAGCCCGTACTTGTCGCCCATCGCGATGCCCAGGAGCACGTAGCCCATGTGGCTGACGCTCGAGTACCCGATGACGTACTTCAGGTCGGTCTGGCTCATCGCACAGAACGCGCCGTAGACCACGTTGATCACGCCGATGATCGCGATGACCCACCACCAGTCATGCCATCCCGAGGGGAACAGCGTGAGGCCGAGGCGGATGAAGCCGTAGGCGCCGAGCTTGAGCAGCACGCCGGCGTGAAGCATCGAGACGGCTGTCGGAGCGGCGACGTGGCCGTCGGGCGACCAGGTGTGCAGCGGCCAGATCGGGATCAGCGTGCCGAAGCCCAGCAGCGCGAGCAGGAACACCCACTTCTGGAACGTCGCGCCGAACGAGTGGGCCGCCCACACGCGCATGTCGAAGGTGTGAGCGCCGACCTGCCAGTACGTGAGCGTGAGCAGCAGGACGAGGATCGCGCTGCCCGCGAACAGGAACAGCGTGAGCTTCATCGCCGAGTACTCCTTGCGCGTGCTGCCCCAGATCGCGATGAGCAGGTACATCGGGAGCACGGCCATCTCATAGAAGAAGAACAGCAGGAACGCGTCGAGCGAGGCGAACACGCCGAGGACGCCCGTGACCAACAGAAGCAGCAGCGCGAAGAACTCGCGGGTGCGCTCGGTGTAGTCCCACGAGCAGAACACCCCGGTGAAGATGACGATAGCGGTGAGCAGGAGCATCGGAGCCGAGAGGCCATCCACCCCAAGCGTGTACGACACGCCGAGCGACGGGATCCACGAGAGCTTCTCGATGAACTGGTACCCGGCCTCGGCGCGATCGTACGTCGCGTACACGTAGCCGGCTCCGAGGAGGCTGATGGTCGCAGCGAGCAATGCGATGGCCCTTGGCACCTTGGGGTTCTTGCCGAGCAGCGCGATCAGCAGTGCGCCGGCTACCGGCGCCATGACCACGATGCTGAGCACGGGAAGGCCGCTCATCGCGCGAACACCAGCACGAGGATGACGATGGACGCACCGAGCAACAGCAGGTAGGTCTGCACGTTGCCGGTCTGCATGCGGCGCACCTGGCGACCGGCGCCAGTCACTCCGTCGCCGAGCCCGTCTACCGCGCCGTCGACGACGTTGCGGTCGAAGACGGCAAGGAAGCCGCTGAGCTTCATCCCGATCCAGCCGAAGCCGCGGACCGTGCCGTCGACCACAGTGATGTCGACTCGGCGGAAGAAGCTCGCCAGCAGCAGGGCGGGGGTCACGATCACGTTCTGATACACGTCGTCGATCCAGAAGCCGCGGGTGAGCGGCGAGCGCACGTACCGGCTCTTCAGATACCAGTCGCTGCGCGCACCACGGCGGACGTACTCGTTGTAGGCATACAGGATGCCCGCGAGTGCGGCACCTACGGCGACGACGGCGAGGACGACGTTCATCCCCTCGCCCTCGCCATGCTCGCCGAGGAACTTCCCGAACGCGTACTCGGACAGCGGCGAGCCGACGAACCCGGCGATGACTGCGAGGGTCGACAGGATGACCAGTGGTGCGGTCATGACCCATGGCGACTCGTGCGCGTGCTCGCTCTTGCTGCCCGGGCGGGGGCTGACGAAGAACGCAAGGAACGTCGCCCGGCCCATGTAGAACGCCGTGAGCACGGCAGTCAGGAGGCCCGCGATGAGGAACCCGGTCTTGCCCGACGTGTACGCCGCGAGCAGGATCTCGTCTTTGCTCCAGAACCCCGCCAGCGGGAAGATGCCGGCAAGCGACAGCGCGCCGAGCACCCATGTCACCGTGGTCCACGGCATCTTCTTCCACAAGCCGCCCATCTCACGCATGTCTTGGGTATGCGTGCCGTGGATCACGCTGCCCGCGGCGAGGAACAGCAGCGCCTTGAAGAACGCATGGGTCATGAGATGGAAGATCGCCGCAACCCAGCTCCCCACGCCGAGCGCGAGCATCATCAAGCCCAGCTGGGAGATGGTCGAGTACGCGAGGACCTTCTTGATATCCGTCATCGAGATGGCGATGACCGCGGCCATCACCGCGGTGATCGTGCCGATCACGGCGACGACGTTGAGGGTAGTTGGGCTCGCCTCGAACAGCGGGTACGACCGGGCCACCAGGTAGACGCCCGCGGCGACCATCGTCGCAGCGTGGATGAGCGCCGAGCCGGGCGTGGGGCCCGCCATCGCGTCGGGGAGCCACACGTGCAAGGGGAACTGGGCGCTCTTGCCCATCGCCCCGAGGAAGAACAGCAGCGTGCACAAGGTGAGGGTCGGGCCGACCCACCCGCCGGTCTCCACGAGCTTGAACACCGTTTCGAACTGGAAGCTCTTGGCGGCCCACCACATCACCACGAGAGCGAGGCCGAAACCGACGTCACCGAAGCGGGTGACGATGAACGCCTTCGAGGCGGCCCTCGCCGCGACCTCGTCGTTGTACCAGAACCCGATGAGCAGGTACGACGAGAGCCCCATGACCTCCCAGCACATGTACATGAGAAGCCAGCCATCGGCGAGGACGACGCCGAGCATCGCTGCGGTGAACAGCGAGATCGCGCCGTAGTACCACCGGAACCGGTCCTCCTCGGACATGTAGCCCATCGAGTAGATCTGCACCAGCAGGCTCACGAACGACACGACGATGAGCATGACCGCAGTGAGCGGGTCGACGACGAAACCTACCTCCACGGTGGTCGTGCCGAAGTGGAGCCACGGCACGTTGGCCGCATACTCGGCGCCGCCCACGGTCGCGAACAGGATGGCCATCGATGCGGCGAAGACCGCACCCATCGCCGCGATGCCGAGACCCGGCGCGAGCATCCTCGGCAGCTTGCGGCCGGTAGCGAGGATGACGAGGAACGCCGCGAGCGGCAGCAGCGGGAGGATCCAGGCGTAGGCGAGGAGGCTATCCATCTAGCCCCTCAGCTGTCTGATGCTGTCGATCGCGCTCACATCGCTGGTGCGGTTGAGCGAGATGATGACCGCGAGCGCCAGTCCGACCTCGGCAGCGGCAACGACCATCAGGAAGATCACGAAGTTCATCCCGACCGCTTCCTTGGGTGCCACATACGCCGAGAAGGCCGCGAGGTTGAGGTTCACGGCGTTCAGGATGAGCTCGACGCAGATCACGACTCGCAGGGCGCTCTTCGACGTGAGCGCACCGTAGAGCCCGACCGCGAACAGGACAGCGCCGAGGACGAGGAAGTGGTTGAGCCCGATCACTCGACGTTCGCCTCCGCTTCGGCTGGCCGGGCGGAGTCGGGGGCACTCGTGGTCTGCTCGCCCAGGTCATCCTGTCGAGCTATGACCACGGCGCCGATGAGCGCGATCGTGAGCGATAGCCCCGCGATCTCGAAGGGCAGGGCGTAGCGCGAGAACAGGATCGTCGCGATCGATGCGGTGTCGTGGATGTGGGCCGGTACGACCTCCCACTCCGCGGTGGCCACGATGAGTCCGACCGCCAGTGCGAAGAGCACCGCGACGATACCGGCCACCCAGCGTTGAGCACGTCGCGGCTCGTCTGCGGTCTCGGCACGCGGTCCCGCCAGCATCAGTGCGAACATGACGAGCACGGTGATAGCTCCGCCGTAGACGAACAGCTGCATCGCGGCGAGGAACTCCATCCCCATGAGCAGGTACAGCCCGCCGATCGCGACCAGCGTCGCGAACAGAGACATGACGCCGTGCAGCAGCCGGCGCGCGGCGACGAGCCCGACAGCCCCGGCGACGGCGACGCCGGCGTACGCGTAGAAGAGGATCGTGGTCGTCACTCGGGGTCCGCCTCGCCGGTGATGGGCAGCGCCCCGTACGTGTCGGTGACTTCCCTGAGCTGCTCCGGCGTCGCGACATCGATCGGCGACGGCTCCGCCGCCGCCGACTCCGCCGCTGCGTCGTAGAGCACGAGCAGCATGTCCTCGCGTCGCGGGGAGCAGTTCTCGAAGTCGCCGGTGTGATGTAGCCCGTCGGACGTGCACTGCTCCACGCAGAGGCCGCAGTACATGCAGCGCCCCAGGTCGATGGTGAACTTCGTGAGCACGCGGCCCGGACCATCGGCACGCTTCTCGGACTCGATGAAGATGGCCTCGTCCGGGCAGCTGCGCTCGCACAGCATGCACGCCTTGCACTTCGCGCTGCCCGACTCGTCGACCTGCATGCCGAACGACATCCTGGCCCGCTCGGGGAGCTGCCGTTTGTGGCCGGGGTACCCTTCGGTGACCGACGGACGCAGCATGCGCCGGAAGATCGTCGCCATGCCCCCCGCGATGCCCTTCATCGGCTGATCTCCGATGCGGCA
>CAYHCN010000176.1:0-4928 GCA_964354945.1 uncultured Eubacteriales bacterium | reverse complement strand
CCGCGGCAACCTCGTTGAGGTTGAGTACCTCGATGCCTCGGACCCGCGCGGTCTTGGTGAGGTTGTAGTCCACCGTGACCATCCCGCCGCTGATGTCCTCGGCGAGCCGCATCAGCTTCGCGTCCACCTCGGGCGTCTCAGGATAGTCCACCTCGAACACCTCGACGAGACCGTCGGCGAGCGTGTTCAGCAGGTCGAGGCCGCGTCGGCCCCGTGCCCGCTTGGTGTCGTCTGCGGAGTCGGCGAGTGTCTGGAGCTCGGCGAGCACGAAGGCGGGAATGCGCAACCGGCCAGGCAGGAAGCCGAGCTTCGATAGCTCCGGAAAGCGGCCATCGATCACGGCACTGGTGTCGAGGAGCAGGGTGCGGTCGGCAGCGGGCAGCAGCTCGACAGGCGCGAGGCTGGGGAACGCGGATGCGAACTCGCGCCGCTTGATGAGCGCGACGCGAGCACCCGCTGTGCCCAGGACGACAGTCAGAAGCAGCGCCGAGCCGATAGCCAGCCACTGCGGCTGGATCCGCAGGAGGGGTTGGCTGGTGATGAGGGCCACGAACAGGCCGGCGATCATGCCGGCTGTTCCCAAGATGAGGTCGGATGGCGCGAGGTCCCGGATGTGCTCTTCTGCGCGCTTCCACAGACGGTCGAGCTCTCGGCCGATGATCCCGCCGAGGAGATACCCGATCGACCAACCCAGAATGAGAAAGACGAAGATGACGTACCGCTGGGTCAATCCTGTCGATTCGGGGATCTCGACGATCCTCGCAGCAACCCACCCGCCCAGGAGCCCCGCCACCATGAATACGAAGCGGGTTATGCGGGTTATCACTGGTGCGGCTGCCGGCGCTCGTCGCTTGCGCGCCGGGCTGACGCCCTCACCTCCTCTGCACGGCCCCTTCTGTAGGGCGCCGCCGTCCGACACCGACGTCCGCGGCCACCTACGGCCGCGGGCGGTCTAGACAACCGCGACGTGGCTTCGGACCCGGGCGAGACCAGTCGTGATCGCGCGCGCACGGCGCGATCCGACTCCTTCCACCCGGACCAAGTCCTCGGCGTCTGCCGCGAGCAAGCCGGGCAGATGACCGAAGCGATCCACGATGCGGTTGATGACCGCTATGGGAAGCATCGGTATCTCGGCGAGGACTCGATAGCCCCGAGGGCTGAGATGTTCGTCGGTTCGCTGCGTGGGCCGAAGACCGAACTCCGCGGAGGCGACGTCGGGCTCGAGCAAGCGCTCGAGCGGGACAGTGCGCAGGTGATCCATGAGCTGCTGGGCCTCGCGGGCCGAGTTCTCGGCACCGTAGTCGCGCAAGAAGAGTAGGTAGACATCATCGACGCCTGCGGTGAGCTCCTCCATCTGCATCTTCACCAGGCGCCCCTCGGTGCCCAGTTCGCCCACGTAGCGGCCGACCTCCCTCGCCACGCGCTTGACGGTCTCGAAGCGGCCGAGTGCCTCGGTCACGTCGTCGAAGGTGACGAGGTCTTGGAACTCGAGGGTGGTGAGCCGACCGAGGGTCGCGTCGAGCGCCGAGCGGTAGCGCAGGAGGGTCTGGAGGGCTTGGTCGGCGCGAACGAGGACGGTCTCGGTCTCTTCGAGCAGGAATCGGCGCCCCATCAGGTAGATGTTCACCGTCGCGCGACGCTGAGACAGCGCGAGCGCGATCGCGCGGGTCTGCAAGCTCATCCGCTCTGCCGCGCGGTGTCGCATCCCCGTCTCGGAGGTGGGCAGCGCCGGATCGGGCACGAGGTGGACGTTAGCCTTGAGGATCCGCGCGCCGTCGTTGTCCATCACGATCGCGCCGTCCATCTTGGCGAGTTCGTAGAGGCGCTGCGGCGTGAAAGGGACGTCGATATCGAAGCCACCACTGCACAGCGGGATGACCCGCTCCTCGTCGCCGATGACGATGAGCGCGCCGCTGTGCGCCGCACGGACCATATCGATACCTTCGCGGAGCGCGGTGCCGGGGGCGATCTTGCGAAGCTCGGTCCGCAGATCCTCGGCAGATCCCCGCTCGATGCGCGTCGTCGCCTTGGGCACAACGCTCCCTCCCACTCGGGGTGACACACCTCAACGACACGCCCGCCCCGCAGCACGCGCCGAGGTGCAAGATGTCGCGGGCCGAGCATGCGACCACATTGTGCCAGATAGCTCCGCCGCGGCGCTCGTAGCAGCGGGGATGGCCTCGGCGAGCGGTGGGATGGATGCGGCTAGCGGAGCAGGGTCAGCGCGTCGGCGAGACCGGAGACCTCCGTGAGGCTCGATACCTTGTCACGGCCGGAGGGGCGTGCGGCAACGCGGGGGAAGCCGAGCTGCACCGCCTCGCGGCAGCGGGCGGCGGCGTGGGCGACCGGTCGGACGTGGCCGGTGAGGCTCACCTCACCAAAGGCCGCGAGGTCCGACGGCACGGCGACGTCGCGCAGGGCCGACGCGAGGGCCAGGGCGAGCGGCAGGTCGACTGCCGGCTCGGTGACTCGGATGCCGCCAGCGACGGACACGTAGACGTCCTGGCCCGAGAACGACAGCCCAGCCCGCCGTTCGAGCACGGCGAGCACCTGGAGCAGGCGTGCCGTGTCGACGCCCGTAGCGAGACGGCGCGGTGACGGCAGGAAGCTTGGCGTCACGAGTGCCTGGATTTCGACGAGCAGCGGCCGGGTGCCCTCCATCGTCGGCATGACCACGCTGCCGGAGACCGAGTCGGTCCGGTCGGCCAACAGCATCCTCGACGGCGATCCGACCGCAGTGAGGCCGGTCTCCCCCATCTCGAAGATGCCGATCTCGGACACCGAGCCGAACCGGTTCTTCACCGCCCGCACGATGCGGAACGCGTGGTCTCGGTCGCCCTCGAAGTACAGCACGGTGTCGACCATGTGCTCGAGGACCCTCGGACCGGCGATCGCGCCTTCCTTGGTGACGTGTCCGACGATGAGCGTCGTGACCCCCAGCTCTTTGGCCAGCCGCGTGAGTCGAGCCGTGCACGCACGGACTTGGCCGACGCTGCCCGGTGCGCCGGAGAGCTCTGCGTCGTACGCGGTCTGGATCGAATCCACGACGAGGATTTCGGGGGTGCCAGCACGCACGGCCTCCTCCACCCCCGCCACGTCGAGTTCCGGCAGCAGGGTGACGGACTGGGACCGCGCTCCCAACCTGTTGGCGCGCATCGCTACCTGCTGCGGTGACTCCTCGCCGCACACGTACAGCACGCTGGCACCTGTCGTTGCGAGCGCATCGGCGGCTTGCAGGAGAAGCGTCGACTTCCCGATACCCGGCTCACCGCCGAGCAGCACCACGGAGCCCTCGACGAGTCCCCCGCCAAGCACCCGATCCAGCTCGGCGATGCCACACGACACCCTCGGCGCGGCGGACGCGTGGACCTCGGAGAGAGTGACACCTTGGGCTCGGGAAGCGCGAACGGCCGACCCTTCGGCCGGCCGTTCGATCTCTTCAACGTAGGTTCCGAACTCACCGCACTCGTTGCAGCGGCCGATCCACCTAGGCGCGCTCGACCCGCACGCCTGGCAGCGCCATACGGTCCGGGTCTTCGCCACGTGTGCGGACTACTCCGCTGCCCCGCCGGCAGCCTGACCGGCACCCCGCTTGGGAGCGGCCGGGGGCATCGTGGGCGCAGGCGTCGACTCCTCGGCGGACGGGACGGCGACTGCGACGACGCCCTCGCCCTTGCGGAACGCGCTCTTGCCGTCGGCGTCCACGTACACCTCGACGACATCGCCCGGTTGCCACTGTCCTCCGAGGATCTGCTCGGAGAGCGGGTCTTCCACGAAGCGCTGAATAGCGCGGCGGAGCGGACGGGCGCCGAGTGCCGGATCGAAGCCCTGCTGGGCGAGCAGCTTTCTGGCGTCTGCGTCGATGGTGATGCTCATGCCGTGGCTGAGCATCTGCTCGCGAACCCGATCGATCATCAGGTCCACAATCGCCTCAATCTCGTCGCTGTTGAGGTCGTGGAACACGATGACCTCGTCGACGCGGTTCAGGAACTCGGGGCGGAAGACCTTCTTCAGCTCCCCGGTGACCTTGTCCTTGAGGTCCTCGTACTGCAGACCCGAGCCCTCGCCCAATGGGGCGAAGCCGAGAGACTGACCCTTGACGATGTCCCGCGCGCCGATGTTGCTCGTCATGATCACGATGGCGTTCTTGAAGTCGACCTTGCGGCCCTGAGCATCGGTCAGACGCCCCTCCTCCAGTATCTGGAGCAGGACGTTGAACACGTCGGGGTGGGCCTTCTCGATCTCGTCGAACAGGATGACCGAGTAGGGACGGCGGCGGACGAGCTCGGTGAGCTGACCGCCTTCATCGAAGCCCACGTAGCCCGGAGGCGAGCCGATCAGCCTCGAGACCGTGTGCTTCTCCATGTACTCGGACATGTCGAGGGAGATGAGCGCCTCTTCGCTGCCGAACAGGAACTCGGCGAGCGCCTTGGCGAGTTCGGTCTTGCCGACACCCGAGGGGCCGAGGAAGATGAACGACCCGGCGGGGCGCTTGGGGTCTTTGAGACCGGCGCGCGAGCGGCGGATGGCCTTCGAGACCGCCGTGACGGCCTCGTCCTGGCCGACGATCCGCTCGTGGATCACGGTCTCCATGCGAAGCAACTTGGCGGTCTCCTCCTCGGTCAGATCGTGTACCGGCACGCCGGTCCACATCGAAACGACCTCGGCGATCTCCTTCTCGGTGACCTCGACAACACGACGGTTGTCGGGCTTCATCCACTCCTCTTCCATCGCCCGCTTCTCGGCGAGGATCTGCTTCTCGCGGTCGCGCAGCGCGGCGGCCTTCTCGAACTCCTGAGCCTCGATGGCCGCTTCCTTCTCCGCGCGGACCTGGCGCAGGCGATCGTCGACCTCCTTGACGCCCGGAGGCGCCGTCATCATCTTGATGCGCATCTTCGAGCCGGCCTCGTCGATGAGGTCGATGGCCT
>CAYHCN010000175.1:0-4950 GCA_964354945.1 uncultured Eubacteriales bacterium | reverse complement strand
CGTCGTCGCCGGCGACTTCATCTCGGCACGGCACGCGAGGATCGCGCCGACGGGTACCGGAGCCGTGGTCGAGGACCTCGGGTCGACGAACGGGACGCTCCTCAACGGGGCGACGGTCGTCGTGCCGTCCTCGGTCAAGGCCGGTGACGTGATCGACATCGGCGAGGTGCGGCTCAAGGTGGAGTCGGCGTGAGCGCGCGAGACCGCGCGACGTGGGCAGCGCTGAGCGACGTCGGTCAGGTGCGAACCCACAACGAGGACAGCATCGTCGCGCAGCCACCGCTGTTCGTCGTCGCCGACGGTCTGGGAGGCCACGAAGCGGGAGAGGTTGCGAGCTCGATCGCAGTCGAGACGCTTCGCGACACCGCCCCGAAGCGCGCCGACGCGAAGGCGCTGGGCAGAGCGGTGCGCGCCGCGAACCGCGAGGTCATTCGGGCCGCCAAGGAGGGCTACGGCAAGTCGGGCATGGGCACGACGATCACCGCAGCCGTCGTCGAGGGCGGACACATCGCGGTGGCCCACGTCGGCGATTCACGCGCGTACCTCCTTCACAACGGCGCTCTGGAGCGGGTGACCGCCGACCACTCGATGGTCGCGGACATGGTCCGCCGAGGGCAGATCACCGAGGAGGAGTCGCGCATCCACCCCCACCGCAGCGTGATCACCCGCGCGCTGGGAACCGACCCCAACATGTACGCCGATACGTACGACGTCGACGCTTCCTCCGGCGACCGCCTCCTTCTGGCCAGCGACGGCCTCACCGGAATGCTCACCGACACCGAGATTGCATCGCTGCTCACCGAGAACCTCGACCCGCAGGTGGCGGCACAGACGCTCGTCGACGCCGCGAACGATGTCGGCGGCTACGACAACATCTCCGTCGTCATCGTCGACATCGAGGGCAACGCCGACGTGTCGACCGCTCGGGGACGACGCGCCCGGAGCTGGGCCTCGGCGGCAGCGTGGGTGTTCGTCGCGCTGCTCGTCGCCGGTGGCATCGCCGCGGGCGTGTACCGCTACGCGTCGAACCGCGCCTACCTCATCGAAGAGAACGGCTACGTCGTCGTCTACCGCGGCGTCCCCGGGACCTTCGCCGGGCAGTCGCTGTCGTGGCCCTCGGAAACCTCCACGCTGCCCGTGACCGCGCTGCCGCCTGCGCAGCAGACGCGCATCCGCGAGGGCATCACCGTCGACAGCCTCGCCGAGGCCGAGGCGCTCCTCGAGCAGTACCGCTCCGCGGCTTCAACGGGGTCGTCGCCATGATCGCCGCGACTCGGCATGCCGCGGATACCGCGCCCAACGCCACGATGACCGGAGCTCGCCTATGAGCCGCAGGACCGTCGAGCTGCTGCTGCTGCTCGCGGCCGCGCCCGTGGTGCTGCTGGTATTCGCCCTGCTCACCGGCGCGAAAGGCGGCACGATCGCCCTTGTCGACCTCGCCGTGCCCGCGTCCCTGCTCGCGGCGTTCTTCGCCGCGCACGTGGGGGTGCGGTTCCTCGCCCCCAACGCGGATCCGGGACTACTCCCCATCGCCGCGTTGCTGACCGGCGTAGGCCTCGCCTTCGTGACTCGGCTCGATGCCGAGCTCGCCACGAGCCAGGTCGTGTGGATCTTCGTCGGTGTTGGAGCCATGGTCGGCACCCTCGCGGCCGTGCGGTCGCTCGAGCGGCTGGCCGACTACAAGTACACCATCATGATCGGTGGCCTGCTGCTGTTGCTGCTCCCAATCTTCGTGGGCACGACCATCAACGGCGCCCGGTTGTGGATCCGCTTCGGGGGCCTGTCGTTCCAGCCCGGCGAGCTCGCAAAGGTCCTCATCGTCGTGTTCCTCGCCGCCTACCTCGCCGAGAACCGCGAGCTGCTCTCCGTCTCCACTCGCCGCGTCGCAGGCGTATGGCTTCCGCCGCTCAAGCACCTCGGTCCGCTGATCCTGATGTGGGCTCTGTCGCTCGTGGTCCTGGTGTTCGAGCGCGACCTCGGCTCGTCGCTGCTGCTGTTCGGGATCTTCCTGGTGATGGTCTACGTCGCGACCGGGCGCGCCGCCTTCGTCGTCGTAGGACTCCTCATGTTCACTGGCGGCGCATACGTGGCGTATCGGCTCTTCGATCACGTCCGGGTCCGCGTGGACATCTGGCTGCACCCCTTCGCCGACGCGACCGGCAAGGGCTATCAGCTCGTCCAATCGCTCTTCGCGTTCGCGGCAGGCGGCGTCACAGGTGTCGGTCCTGGCCGAGGCATGCCCGGGCTCATCCCGTTCGCGGTCACCGACTTCATCTACTCGGCGATCGGCGAGGAGCTCGGACTGCTCGGCGCGTCGGCCGTTGCCATCGCGTTCCTCGTCTTCGCGCTGCGCGGGCTGTCCACTGGGGCACGCGCCCGCTCGGACATGGCCGCGTTCACCGCCACCGGCATCGTGGCGTGGGTCCTCATCCAGGCGTTCGTGATCGCCGCCGGCGTGTCTCGGCTGATTCCCGTAACCGGCGTGACCCTGCCATTCATCAGCTACGGCGGCTCGTCGATCCTCGCGACCTTCATCGCGCTCGGGCTGCTGCTGAGAGCCGGCGACGCCGCGACGGGCACCGAGGCGGACCTGCAGACCAGCTCGGCCGATCTCGGGGTGCTCGGGAGGCTGGCCCTCGTGCGCAGGCTCCGCCGCACCGGCGTCTTCTTCTCGGTGCTTGTGGCGGCCCTCGTCGTGAACCTCACGTTCGTGCAGGTCGTTCAGGCGCCCGCCTACGCGTCGAATCCCGCGAACGTCCGGGGAATCGCCGAGGAGGCACGCCAGGACCGCGGCTCTATCCTCATGCGCGACGGGAGCGTTCTCGCGCAGTCGGTACCCGCCGGTTCCGGTCAGGGGCGTTACTACAAGCGCGTCTATCCCAAGGACGAGTTCGCATCGAACGTCGTCGGATACCTCAGTCCGCGATACGGACGTGCGGGCATGGAAGCCGCGGCCAACGACGTCCTGACCGGCAAGCGGGTGTTCGCGAGCTTCTCCGACGTGGTCGATCAGGCTTCCGGCAAGCCGGTGGTCGGCAACGACGTCGTGCTCACGCTGGATCCCGCCGTGCAACGCGCCGCCGAGAACTCCATCCGCGGCTTCCGGGGCGCGTGCGTCGTCTTCGACCCCCGGTCCGGCGCCGTCCTCGCGATGGCGACGAACCCGGGATACGACCCCAACCGCATCAACGCCGACTGGTCGAAGCTGGAGAAGAACCCGGCCTCTCCGCTCGTCGACCGCGGGCGGCTCTCGCTGTACGCACCCGGCTCGACGTTCAAGATCGTCACGACTACCGCGGGACTCAGCTCAGGGATGCTCATGCCGCGGACCGCCTTCTCCGGTCCCGGTCGGATCACCATCGGCAACGCACCCGTCACCAACTTCGAGGGCGGTTCGTTCGGCAGGATCACGCTGGAGACCGCGCTCGCGAACTCCGTGAACACCTACTTCGCGCAGGCTGCGGTGAAGATCGGCGCCGTGACCCTGGTCCGCCAGGCCGAGGCGTTCGGCTTCAACAGCAAGCCGCCGTGCGAGCTGCTCATCACGCCGTCGCTCATGCCCGACCCCGCCGAGATGACCGCGTGGGAGACAGCCTGGGCTGGCGTCGGCCAGCCCGTCGGAGACCACGAGAGCCCGTCGGGACCTCAGGCGACGGTGTCGCAGATGACGCTCGTCGCTGCGGGCATCGCGAACGATGGCGTCGTCATGCGACCCTACCTTGTCGACCGCGTCACCGACCCGGCTGGCCGGGAGCTCGCGAAGACCGCAGCCCAGACGTGGCGGGTAGCGACCGACCCGGCGACCGCCAACGAAGTCACCCGGCTCATGGAGCTCGTCGTGAAGCAGGGCAGCGGGTATCGCGCGCAGATCAGCGGTGTACGAATCGCGGGGAAGACGGGCACCGCCGAGGTCGGAAAGGGGCTCCCCACCAACGCGTGGTTCGTCGCCTTCGCGCCCGCCGAGAAGCCCACCGTCGCGATGGCGATCGTGCTCGAGGGCGGCGGTGTCGGGGGCCGGGCAGCCGCACCGCGAGCCAAGCCTGTCCTGCAGGCGGGGTTGGCGGCACAGAAGGGCAGGTAGACACGTATTCCGGGCGTCTCGGCTACGAGTCAGCGACGAGTGCTCGTGCGCGGGGGTCGACCGGGGTGTTTCGGATAGAATGACGGCAGGCTGCGACGGCATGTCGCAGACCGAGGGAGGGGCACGGAACAGCGTGGATGAGATGGTGTTCGGCCGCAGGTACCGCGCTACCGAGAAGATCGGCAGCGGCGGTATGGCGGAAGTCTACAAAGCGGTCGATGAGGTCCTTGGGCGCACGGTCGCCGTCAAGGTCCTCCACCCGCGCTACGCCAGCGACCCCTCGTATGCCGCGCGCTTCCGTCAGGAGGCCCAAGCGGCCGCCAACATCTCCAGCCCCAACATCGTGAACATGTACGACTGGGGCCAGGACGGCGACACGTACTACATCGTCATGGAGTACGTGCGCGGCCGAGACCTCAAGGACGTCATCGTCGACGACGGCCCCCTCGACTCCCGCAAGGTCGCCGACATCGGCGCGCAGGTGGCCGGCGCGCTTTCGGCGGCGCACGGCTACGACGTTATCCACCGCGACATCAAACCGCAGAACATCATGGTCCAGCCCGACGGCAGCGTGAAGGTGATGGACTTCGGTATCGCGCGCGCCGGCGGTACGACGATGACGCAGACCGGATCCGTGCTCGGCACGGCCCACTACGTCTCGCCCGAGCAAGCCCAGGGCACCGCACTCACCCCCGCAAGCGATCTGTACTCCCTCGGCGTCGTGCTGTACGAATCGGCGACCGGACGGCCCCCGTTCGACGCCGACACCCCCGTCGCCGTCGCACTCAAGCAAGTGAACGACACACCCGCTCCACCGCGAGTGGTGAACCCCTCGATCAGCCCCGAGCTCGAGGCGGTCATCCTGAAGG
>CAYHCN010000174.1:0-4956 GCA_964354945.1 uncultured Eubacteriales bacterium | reverse complement strand
CGAGCGATACACGTATCGCACCAGGTCGAGCTGACCGTTGCGTGCGGTTCGCTCGGCGATGTCGCTGGCGCCCGCCCAGTCCGCGACATCGGGCAGCACCCGCTCGCCTTCTCGCTGGAGTACTTCGAACGCGGGCTGGCCCGCGAGCCACACCAGTTCGATGTCCGGTCTCGCTCGCCTGAGTTCTCGCGCGATAGCCAGATCCTTGCTCGCGTGTCCGAGCCCGATCGAACTGCTGACATACAGAACCCGCGGCCCACTCACGCCCATCACGACCCTCGCGCCACTACTTGGGTCCGTACCCCTAGCGCGCGAGCGCGAGCAGTCTCGGGTACGGTCACTACATGAGGACCTCTCCGCGCATCGCTGCCATGCTCGCGCTTGCGGTGTTCGCCGCACTCGTTGTCGGCGGCTGCGCGGGTAGCTCGCCGAACACCGCACCCGAAGGCGACAGCCAGGCTGCCGTGACGCCGAGCGCGACAAGCGCGCCTGCTTCCTCGACCGGCGCGCCACTCATCGGCGACAACCCCTCGCCGGTGATGACAGGTGTCGTCGAGTACGCGAACGGGGAGGTCCGAGCGCTCGGCACCCTGGAGAAGATGCACGGCGCGGGTTCGGTCAGGTGGGTGATTCGGGACACGCTGCCGTTCATGAGCCGAGGCGGGACGATCATCGCGGTTCTCGACCTCATCGGCTCGCCTGTGCCCGAGGCCGAACTCGAGAAGAGCACCTACGTCCTGGTGACCGGCAAGCTCGGGCTGCCCGCTTCAGACGAGCTGCCCCTCGCACCGGTCATCAAGCTCGAAGCGCTGCGGCCTGTCGAGATGCCGGTGGAGTCGCCTTAGGCCAGCTCCGCCAGTCGGAACGGCCGTCCGTGACCCGGGTAGACCGTCCCGACGCCCATGGTCTTGAGCCGCTCGGCCGCAGCCTGCGCCTTGGGGACGTCGTCCATGATCGAACCGATCTTCGGCTCGCTGCGATTCTCGAGCACGTCACCGCAGAACAGGCTTCGGTCGTCGAGCAGCAGCGCGATCGACCCCGCCGAGTGGCCCTGCAGCAACAGGATCCTGGCGCCCGAGAGTCCGTATCCGGACAGGTCGGAGTCCTCGGCGAGCAGGACGTCGGGTTCGAAGCGGTCGGACTCGGGGAGCCTGACGAGCAGGGGGAGCAGCGTCCTCACGACCGCTTTGGGCGTGGTCCGGCCTGCGAACATGTCGCCGTCCTTGCCCATGCTCACGTCGCCGGCGTGCATGCCGATCGGCGCATCGTGTGTCCGGCGGAGATGCGCCGCGCTGCCGATATGGTCGAAGTCGCCGTGGGTGATCAGGATGAGCTTGAGGGTTCCGGGCGTGCAGCCCTGCGCCACGAGTGCTTCCTGGAGCCTCGCACGCTGGCTGCGCATGCCGGTGTCGATCAGCACGAAGCCGTCGTCCACGCCGAGAAGGTAGCAGTTGACGCCGAATGAGCCGGATCCAAGCGTGAGCGGGGTGATCGTCGGCGTCATGTGGTCGGCCTCCTTCGGGCGTGTGCGTCGATGCGGGTGCCGGACGCGCCCGGCGCGCTCGCTGGCGCACGGGCGCTACAGCGAGAGTTCAGCCCGGAGCCCCAGAAACCTGCCGTAGCGCTCTACTGCTTCCGTGAGTGCGTCGCGATGGGCGTCGAGCGCCTCGAACGGCGTGACCGCGACGGTCACGCCGTCGCGGCGGAGCGTCCGCTTCCAGAGACCCACGACGTGGCCGTCTGCGATTACGGTCGGCGAGAACATCCCGTTGCTGCTCACCGCCGAGTTGAACTCGTCGAAGTGCTTGCCGAGGACCGGTCGGCGATCGGCATACCCGATGATGAACTCGTCGAAAGCGGGCAGCAGGTGGACGTGCGCGCTGGAGGTGGTTGAGGGCGCGACGCCGGGCTCTCCCGCGGCGTCGGGCACGTCCGCGGCGTCCGGCTCTCCGGCCGCGGCCCAGTACTCGATGCCGCCCCGTTCGGCGCGAGCATGCGACTCGCCTGCGCCGGCCAGCCCCGCCCGGGCCTCAGTGATCGTGAGGCCGGACCAGCGTGCGAGGTCCTTTGCTGTGACCGGGCCGTGTCCGACGGCGTAGCGCGCCGCGATCCGAGCCAGACCGTCGTCGCGAGGGAGGGGCTCGGCGGGTGGCACCCATTCGTCCAGCAGCACGAACGTCTGCTGTCTGCCTTCCATGGGGCCAAGGCAGATGAGGCCCGCCTGCGCGTGGTGCCACAACAGGTGATAGCCGCGCTGCCCTTCCGTGGAGATGCCAGCCTGGCCGAGCAGCCCCATCATCTCGCCCCGGGTGAGCCGAGCTCCGCCCTCGAGTGCGCGAGCGAACAGCTCGCCCGCGAGTGCGATGGTCTCCGCGTCCAGTCCGAGTTGGAGGTTGCGGCCTGCGCTGCGCTCGATGACGCGAGGCGCCAGCAGGTCGAGCATCCAGCGCACGTCCTCGGCGGCAACGAAATGCAGCGTGCCGCGCATCGGCCAGGTCCTGACGATGGTCCGTTCCGCGATGGCGGTCTCGACCTCGGCGTGGGTGCAACCGGTCGTTCGCAGCCCGATGGCCCACAGCGAGCCCAGGTAGTCCTGGGCTTGCAGCGCGCAGAGGTGCGTGACGACGTCGTGCGGCGAGCGGACGTCGGGCCGCGCGCTGTCGCCGGGCCCAGGTACCGGCTCGTCGATCCACTGGCTGTCCATGCGGCCTTCCAGCAGGTACAGCTGCGCGCACACGAGCGATACATCCTCTCGACCCAGGGCGTTATCCCAAGTCTAGCTGCTGACTGTTGCTTCCACCTGTACTACGGCCCTAGCATGACGGGGCCACGCAAAGGAACGTGATTGGGGGACACATGGGGCGAACGACGAGGCGGATCCTCGCGATTGCCATACTGATGGCCTCGCTGGTTGCCCCGTCCGCGGCGTTTGCTCTCTCGGCGGTACCTGCCGACCACATCGGCGGCGGCAACGCGACATGGACCCAGTCCACGGACGGCATCCGTACGCCGACGGCGTTCCTCCCCGAGCTTCTCGGCTTCAAGTA
Source organism: uncultured Eubacteriales bacterium (assembly GCA_964354945.1). Taxonomy (GTDB): domain Bacteria; phylum Actinomycetota; class Coriobacteriia; order Anaerosomatales; family CAVXGS01; genus CAVXGS01. Next base: position 1,909 of record CAYHCN010000174.1, on the reverse strand, counting down.
CGACCTCGCGCTGACCGTCTTCGAGAGTCCGGACACCTGGGCGCGAGTCCGTCTCCCTGCGCGCATCGCTGCGTATCGAACCGGGCGCCTCGAACCGGCGCTGTACTATCACGGAGGGGGACAGGAGTCGGGTCTGGTAAGCCAATTGTCGTGGTACCGGGGGACCTTTGGCGCCCCGCCCTCAGCACTCTCCTACCGCGACGGCTTCGACGGGGACAAGACGTTCGTTCCGCGCTACGTGTTGGGTGCGAGGAACAGCGGGTGGGGATTCGGCACCGCCTACGGGGCGAGCCGGGAGTCATCCGCCACCAGCCTCGGTGCTCCCCCGACCGACCTCACTCCGTCCTACACGGGATCGATGCCGAGCACCACGCGCGTCTTCGATGCGCCGTCGTGGAGCACGCTGGCCGATGGGAGCCCGAACCCGCTGTTCGGTCTGTCACTCGGGGCGTCGCTCGACGCCGCCGATCAGGCGCTGGGCCAGGCGATAGCCTCCCGGGGCTGGTACAGCGACTTCACGCACTGGAGCACGCCGACCGGTCCCCAGCTCTACGACTACTTCTCGCGACAGGCCGCAGTGATGAAGGCATCCGGGGTGCGGGTGACGCGCGCTTCGTACGGCGATGCAGTCGCACACCGCTTCCTCCGTGATTCGATCGCATGCACGGCAAGCGAGCCGGCGACCGGGACGGTCGTCGTGCGCACCACATTCACACCCGCCTACCCGCAGGCACCCGTGAGCGTCGTACGCCAGCCCGTCACCGTGGTGCTCGAGACCGCGGGCAGCAGCCTCGAGGGCAGTGCCGTTGCCGCAGTCGGAGCGCAGGTCGAGAGGCTGGCTACGGACCGCTACGCGCTGCTGATCCCCTTCAGCGCGTCGGGATCGACGGTGACCGTGAGGAAGACGGCGGCTACAGCCTATCGGCCCACCACTCCGCCGATCGTCTCGGGCAGCGTGTCGGGAGGCATCCTCTCGATCACCACCAGCAGGCCGACCAATGTTGCGCTGTTCGTGGCGTCGGCCGACCTATCGCACGCGCCGGCCGCCGACGTGGTCTGGCGGTCGACGTCGGTGTCGGGAAGCCACCGCATCGACCTTCGCTCGCCGGGGCAGGCTCCGTCCGCCGGCGCATCGGTCGTCGCGCCGGGCCAGCCAGTGGCGCTGTGGGCAGGCGCGATCGGAGCCGAGGGGCACTCGACCGCGGTCAGGGTGACCGCTCCTACCTCCGCGGCTCGATTCGCGACCGGCTGGGTGGGTTCGCCCGCGTATCGCGTCGCAGCCACACTTGGTGCGCGCCTTACCGATGCCGCGTACGCCCCGCTTCCCCGCCAAGCGGTGAGTGTGGACCGGTTCACCGGCTCCAGATGGGTCAAGGTGACGGCGGCCACGCCGGTGACCGGCCAGCCGGGCCGCTACAGTGCACGCGTGTTGCCCTACGCCGGCAAGCGAACCGTCTACCGCTTTCGCTACGGCGGCCTCTCCGGCACCTACGCGTCCGCCGTCTCGGCGGGTGTCGCCGTCGTGCCGCAGGTTGGCCTTTCGGCACCGAGTCTCGACCGCACGCCACGCCGTGGCGAGCGGTTCGCGGTTCGCGGCCTCCTCGCGCCTCGGCATGCCGAGGGGACCAAGCCGGTCGTGCTCGAGTTCTACCGCTACGAGCGCACCGCCGGCGGCACGAGGCACTACGTGCGGCGTCGTTCATCGGTCTCGCCGTGGACCACCGACGCACTCGGCGGCAGCCGTTACTCGACGCGCGTGTCGGTGCCCTACGCGGGCCACTGGCTGGTCCGGGCGGTTCATCCGGCGGACGGTACGCACGCGAAGACGATCTCGCCTGCGACGAAGTTCAGCGTGCGCTAGCTGAACGGCTCCACAAGGTTGTTGACAGGTGAGGACCCCTTCCTGTCG
>CAYHCN010000173.1:0-4983 GCA_964354945.1 uncultured Eubacteriales bacterium | reverse complement strand
GGACGCACTGGCCGCACCCCACGCACACTGACGTGTCGATGAACGCCTTGCCGCTCTCGGTCTTCGCGATCGCAGGACAGCCGAGCCGGATACAAAGACCACACGCGGTGCACGCCTCGTCGTCGACTCCGAACGGAGTCTTCTCCTCGCGGATGAGCAATGCACACGGAGCACGGAACACGATCGCCGAGAGCTCGCCTGCTGCTGTCTCCTCCTTGAGCGCGGACTCGACCGCGGCAAGGTTGTGGGGATCCTCGACGCGCACGCGGGAGATCCCGATCGCCTCGGCGAGTTTGGCGAGGTCGAGCTCGACGCTCGGCGTGCCGCTCAGCGTCACGCCGTTCACGGGGTTGCCCTGGTGACCCGTCATCGCAGTGATGCGGTTGTCGAGGATGAGGATCGTCCCCGTGCCCGCGTTGTAGGCCGTGTTCATGAGGGCCGTGATGCCGGAGTGCGCGAAGGTCGAGTCGCCGATGACTGCGACTACCGGACGCTTCTCAACCCCACCGGCGAGCTCCATGCCGTGGGCCATGCCGATGCTGGCGCCCATGCACACGCACGAGTCCATCGCCGAGAGCGGCGGGAGCGCGCCGAGGGTGTAGCACCCGATATCGCCCGTCACGACCGCACGGACCTTGCGCAGTGCGTTGAACACCGGCCTGTGAGGGCATCCCGGGCACATGAGCGGGGGGCGGGGCGGCAGATCGGTCTCAGCTTCGCGAAGTGCCGGGCCTTCGAGCTCGAACGCGCGTCGGACGGCGCCGGGAGTCAGCTCGCCGAACTTGGGAAGCGATGTGTCGGTGACTTCAACGCCGTGCGAGCGGATAGAACGGGCGAGGTAGTCCCCCGCCTCTTCCACCACGTAGAGGGCACCGGCCTTCGACGCGAACTCGCGCAGCAAGCCGGCTGGCAGGGGGAATGACATCCCCAGCTTCAGGACGGATGCGTCAGGGAGCGCCTCGCGGACGTGCTCGTAGCTGACGCCGCTCGTGACAATACCGACCTCCGGCGAGCGCATCTCGACGCGGTTCAACTCGGCGGTCTCGGCGTACTCGGCGAGCGATCCGATGCGCTCGTCCCACAACAGACGACGCTGCCGCGCCATCGCGGGCATCATGACCCACTTCGCGGCGTCGGTTGCGTACGGTTTGCGGCCTGGTGCCTCGCTCCCCTCGCCCGTGACGACGGCGGACTTCGCATGGGACACGCGGGTCGATGACCGCACCAGCACCGGTACATCGAAGCGCTCGGAAAGCTCGAACGCGAGCATCGTCATCTCACGGGCCTCGGCGCTGTCCGAGGGCTCGAGGATCGGAACACCGGCGAAGGCAGCGTAGTTGCGAGAGTCCTGCTCGTTCTGGGACGAGTGCATCCCCGGATCATCGGCGACAAGGACCACGAGGCCGGCGCCGACGCCCGTGTATGCGAGCGTGAACAGCGGGTCGGCAGCGACGTTGAGACCGACGTGCTTCATCGTGACCAGAGCACGCTTGCCACCCATGCTTGCGCCGGCCGCGACTTCGAGGGCGACCTTCTCGTTGGGAGCCCACTCGGCATGGACATCCGGCAGGCGCACGAAGTTCTCGAGGGTCTCGGTAGATGGCGTGCCGGGATAGCCTACGCCGATACGAACGCCGGCCTCCCACGCGCCGTGGGCGATGGCCTCATTGCCCGAGAGAAGGGCACGCGTCACGAAAGGGACCTCCCGAGAAGCTCGCCGGAGTGCAGAGTGGACGAATCATACCATGACGGGCAGGTCAGAGGGCCTGTCGATGCAGGAAGCTGATAGGCCCTCGGGGAGCGGCATTCGTTTCACCGCAAGCGGCGGCGGCGAGGTGCGATCGCGGGGCGGGGGCCGCACGGGGGGCGGGCAGCGGTCGACGCGCTCGCGCGCCGGCAGACGGTCCTACGGCCTGCAGGCACCCGCGTAGTCGCCGCGGCTACTGATCCGCTCCTGCAATGACGACACCCGAACGACATCGCCGGTCTGCGGGGCGTGGATGTAGGTCCCGCCTCCCGCGTAGATTCCGACGTGGTGGATCTGCTCGGGATCGTTGTTGTAGGCGAAGAAGACCAGATCGCCAGGTTGCAGCAGGTCGAGGCGGTTCGCGGGGATCTTGGAGCCCGCGTAGTACTGGTCGCGGGCGGTTCTCGGCACTTGGATCCCTACCCGCGCGTAGCAGTACTGCACGAGGCCCGAGCAGTCGAATCCCGACGGGCTCGCCCCGCCCCACACGTATGGCGCGCCGAGGTACTTCATCGCGACGAGCACCACTCCCGCGTGCGCACCCCCGAGCTTGGACACGTCGATCTGGGGCGCCGACGTGTCCTTGTGCGCCTGCTGCTGCGCGCGCAGTGCAGCTGCAAGTCGACGTGCGCGCTCTGCGGCAATGCGCTCCTGGCGCTTGCGCTCCTTGGCGATGAGCCGGGAGACGTCGGCTCGAATCGATGACAGGTACGACTTCTGGTTCTCCAGTGCCTCCGCTACCTGGTCCTGCTTGCCCCGGGCCTGCACACGCAGCTCGGACTGCTCGGACTCGCGCTGCTCGAGCCGGGATTTTGCCAGCTCGACGCGATGTTTCGCGTTGCGCACCGACGAGACGGTATCGGCGTCCTGGCGCCCGATCCGGCGGAACAGCTCGACGCGAGTGAGGAGGTCGGCGAAGTCGGTGACCCCGACGAAGAACGCAAGAGGGTCGAGGCGCCCGTTGCGATACATCGATGCCGCGCGCTTGGCGAGCTGGTCCTGGGAGACGGCCAAGTCCCGCTCGGCTCGATCAAGTTCGCGCTCGGTCTTGGCGATGCTCGCCCGCGTCTTCTCCAGCTGGGATTCGACTTGACCGAGCTCCTCGGCACGCAGCTCGAGCTGGGTGGAGAGGTCGTCCAGCTTCGCCTGGGCTCGCGCTGCATCCTGCTTGCGTGCTTCGATCTTGGCGTTCGTGACGCCGAACGCAGGCGTCACCGAGGTCAGGAGCAGGGAGGCGGCCAGCCCGGCCGAGAGAAGTCGCGACGCGACGATACGACCTGAGAAACGCACGGACCCTCCTGGTGTGGTGTGTGCTGCGATCGAGGTGTCGTCCGGGTCGGTGACCGACCACCCCTATCCTACCATCTATCGCCAGGTACAGACCGCGCCTGAAGCAGCGGTTACGACCTTGTTGACTGAGCTGTCGACGCGCAGGTGAGGCGTCAGTCGACGTGAATGAGCGAAACCACCTTCACTTGTTCGGGCAGTTTGTCGCGTCCGTGAAGGAAATCGAGCTCGATCAGGAATGCGAATCCAGCCACTGTGGCACCCATATTCTTGACGAGGGCGGCCTTGGCCGCCGCAGTACCGCCGGTTGCGAGCACGTCGTCGACGATGAGCACGATGTCGTCGGGTGTGAACGCGTCGGTGTGTACCTCGAGCGAGTCGGTGCCGTACTCCAGGGCGTACTCGTGCCGCGTCGTGTTCCACGGAAGCTTGCCAGGCTTTCGCGCAGGTACGAAACCCGCGCCGAGGTTGTAGGCGAGCGCGCCGCCGAAGATGAAGCCGCGCGCCTCAGCACCCATCACCTTGGTCACGCCGTGCCCGGCGAACGTCTCCCCGAGCATGTCGATGGCCTTGTGAAAGCCCTCGGGACTGGCGAGCAACGGCGTGATGTCCTTGAACACCACGCCCTCCTGGGGCCAGTCGGGGATGTCTCGGATGTAGTGCTCCAGCTCGTTCACAAAGGCCTCCTCGAGGGGCGATCACAAGAAACACAGCGGTCAGAAGCGTAGCACTCCACTCACGACCCGGGAGCGAGTCGGGACGCGAACGCCGCGAACGCGGCGAGTTGTTCCTCGGTGCCCAGTGCGACGACGCGGTCTCCCTCACCGAACCTGAACCCGCTGTCGGGGTTCGCGTCAATGCGCCCATCAGCACTGCGGACGGCCAGAACGTAGGCACCCGTCGCCTCTCGGACCCGCGCCTCCGACAGGGTCTTGCCCAGCAGTTGCGACCCGGCCACGACCGAGTACTCCTGGAGACGGAACTCGACGCCCTCTCCATGTGCGACGAGATCGAGGTAGTCCGAGACGACCGGTTGAATCACCATGCCTGCCATCCGTCGTCCACCGATGACGTTGGGCGTGATCACGCGGTTGGCACCGGCTTTGAGGATCTTCTGCTCGGAGCTCTCGTGCGACGAACGGGCGACGATGAATAGCTTGGGGTTCAGCGCGCGGGCGGTCACCGTCACGAACAGGTTGTCGGCGTCGGAATCGACCGCGGTCACGAGTGAGTTCGCGGTCTCGATCCCGGCGGCGAGCAGTGTCTCTTCCTCGGCGGCGTCGCCGCGCACGATCAGCCACCCTTCCTCGCGGCATACTTCGGCGGCCTCGTCAGAGCGGTCGACGATGATGAAGTCGCAGCCTTCCTCGGCGAGCGCACGTGCAACGACCGAACCCACGCGGCCGATGCCGCACACGATCGTGTGCCCCCGCAAGTTCTCGATCCTCCGGGTCATGTTGCGTCCTTCCAGCGTTTCGACGAGGTGTCCCCCGGTGAGATAGTCGACGATCGTCGCCAAGGCGAAGAACTGGACCGAGATGCCGGTGATGATGAGCAGGATCGTGAACGCACGTCCGGGTTCTGAGAGCGGCTCGACTTCCGCGAAGCCGACCGTCGCGACGGTGATGACGGTCATGTACAGCGAATCGAACCACGCCCAGCCCTCGATGAGCCGGTAGCCCACCGTTCCAACGATGACGACCGCGACGAGCGCCGACATCGCGACTGCCACGCGCTGGCCCGCCGAGCCCAGTCGCCGCGCGATCACAGGAACGCGTCCTCGGGAATAGTGGCGACGTAGGGCAGGTTGCGATACCTCCCCCGCACGTCGAGACCGTAGCCGACGAGGAACTGGTCCGGCATCACGAACCCGGTGTACGCGATGGGCACCTCGGCGATTCGCCGTGCGGGCTTGTCGAGCAGTGCGCATATCTCGAAACTCGCCGGCT
>CAYHCN010000172.1:0-4988 GCA_964354945.1 uncultured Eubacteriales bacterium | reverse complement strand
CACTGACGTCGATGCGGTCGAGCACCTCGTTGAGTGCGCCGGTGCGGTAGCCCTCCAGGTCCAGGGCGACGTAGGTGAAGCCCGCGTGCTTGACGGCGTCACGGATCCCCCCACGCACGAGCCAGGCGTTCTCCAGTTCGTCGGGCGCGACCTCGACGCGCGCCACCGGCCCGTGAGCCCGGACCCGGAGCTGCTTCAGGCCCAGTGCCCGCAACCCGTCTTCGGCACGGCCGACCTGCTCGAGGCCCTCAGGCGCGATTCGCTGGCCGTAGGGGAATCGGGACGCCAGACACGCCATCGGCGGCTTCTCGGCGTTCGGCAGGCCGAGGTGCCGAGCGACCTCCCGCACCCCCTGCTTGGTGAGACCCGCTTCTGCTAGAGGGCTCACGACGCCGAGTTCGGCAGCCGCTCGCCGTCCGGGCCGGTGATCGGCGAGGTCGTCCGCGTTGGTGCCGTCGGCGACGACCTCGAGGCCTCGCTCGACGGCGATCGCGAGGAGCTCGCCGAAGAGCTCCTGCTTGCAGTGGTAGCACCGGTCGGGGGAGTTCTCGGCGAAGCGCGCGTTCTCGATCTCTTCGGTGTGGATCTCGGTCAGAGGAAGCCCCAGCTGCGAGGCGAGCTCGCGCGCGGCGACGATCTCGGTTGCGGGGTAGGTGGCGGACTCGGCGAGTACCGCGAGCATCTTCTCTCCGAGCACCTCGCGCGAGACGACGGCGAGGACGGTCGAGTCGACCCCGCCGGAGAACGCCACGAGCATGCTCTCGTGCGTGGCGATCGCCTCGGCAAGCCGTCGGTGCAAGTCCGCGCGTTGCATATGCGCCTCTCGTGCCTGTGTGCCGTGCCGGCATTGTTGAACGAGTTGGGCCTCGGAAGGGCATACTGTACGGTGTTGCCCGAAGCGATGCCATCCCCGTGGTGGTCTGCCCGCGAGGGCCACAACACGCTGCCACGTCGAACGACCGCGAAGGAAGAGGTGTGCTGTGGAACTGACGCCCTGGTCAGTGCTTCTGATCCTCGGTGGTATCGCGCTGCTGGTCGCCTTCTACTTCGCCATCAAGAGCCAGATGCGCAAGGGCGAGACGCTTGCGGGGCCCATCCCTCCCGATCAGCTCAGCGGGCAGGAGCCCGAGGCGTACAAGGGCGACGAAAGCACGATGGAGCGCCATGCGGAGGAGTGGGCGAGCGAGGCCAAGAACCTCCAGCAATAGGGCCTAACGCCGAATCGCGACTCCCGAAACGCACCGCCGAGACGCACCACTGCCGCTCCACCGCCTACAGGTCGGGCAAAGCGGCCTTAGGGTCCCACGCCTCCTCGGACGCGCCGTCGAGGGTCGCCGCGTAGCGCGCCGCTGCGAACAGCAGGTCGCTGGAGCGGTTGAGGAACGCGAGCACGAGACGGTCGATCTCCGCCTCCTGCGCGAGAGCGTCCGCCCGCCGCTCGGCTCGGCGCATGACCGTCCGGGCCACGTGCAGCCGCGCCACTGTCTCGCTGCCCGCCGGTACCACGAAGTGGTCCAGCTGGCCCGCGGCTTCGGTGAACACGTCGATCGCGCGCTCGAGTTCGTCGATGTCCTCCTGCTTCACGTGCCGTGCCGAGTCGTCCTCGGGCACCTGAGGGATGGCGAGCGAACTCGAGCAGTTGAACAGCCGCTGCTGGAGGAAGTGAAGGACCCCGTCGAGCTTCTCGTCGTTCACCCCGGCGCGCGCCAGCCCCACCAGCGAGTTCGCCTCGTCCACCGTCCCGTAGGCCTCTACCCGACCGCTCGATTTCGGTACACGGCGCCCGTCGCCCAACGACGTCTGGCCCTCGTCACCCGTACGCGTGTAGATGGTCACCTTCGGCTCCCTCACCTCGACGATGCGTCCATCCTACATTCCCGCGATGCCGGCGAAGTGGTCGGTCTGCGATGGGTGCGGGTAGCGACGGGGGGTCATCCGTGGGCTACTGGCGGACCGACGCCGCCTCGCGGACGCGCATCGCGAGGTGACCGAGCGCACCGGAGTCGGTGACCGCGCCGCCGTCAGGCCCCACGACCGTGAACGTGTCCTTGGCAACCCCGTTCACCGTGAGCGCCTTGGCCCACCGGATATCGAGCCCTTCCTCGGCGACCGCGCGAGAGATGTCGTGGAGCAGGCCGACGCGGTCCGGGGCGCGCACCTTGAGCGTGGTGCCCCACCCGGACGGCTCGGTCTCGACCCGCACCCGGCCGCCGGTCGGTGGCCGGTAGTGCCGCCGCCGCTCCCTGAGGCGCGTGGCCAGTTCGAGACGATCGCGAAGTGCCGCGCCGATGAGTCGCTCGAGGGTGACGAACGTGTGGTGCTCGATGGGGGCCTGCGTCGCCGAAGTGACGGTGAACACGTCGAGGGCCAGACCGTCGGGAGCGGGATAGGCGTCAGCGGCGAGGATGTCGAGTCCCGCGAGGGCGATCGCTCCGGCGAGCCGGGCGAACAGGGCGGGGCGGTCCGCCGCAGCGATGGTGACGACTGCGCTGTCGGCGACAGGTCCGGGCGACACCGACACGTGTGCCGCGTCGGCCGCCGGCGCGGACGTGAGCTCGGCGACAAGGCGGGCGTCCGCAGCGATACTGGCGGGCTCGCGGGAGGCGAGGTAGCGCAGCGGAGCGGCCGCGACGAACCGGCGCTCGGCGACACGATCCGCAGCGAGCGCGGTCAACGTCGCGGCACGTACCGCCGACGCCCGGGCCGCGATGCCCGCGCCGTCGACGTCGGGGGAGAGTGCGAGGTCGAGGCGTGCGACGAGGGCGCCGAAGAGGCTGTCCAGCCATGTCGTCCACAGTGCGGGACCCGTCGCCTTCGTGTCTGCAACGGTCAGCACGTGGAGTGGTGCGAGCAGGTGGCGGTCGCCGATCAGCGCGGCCGCCGCGAGTACTGAGTCCTCATCGTCGAGGTCGACGGTGGTCGCCGTCTCGGCGAGCACGAGGTGAAGCCGCACGAGCGAGGCCACGTCGTCGGAGGCATCCTCGAGGCCGAAACGCAGCGCGACGTCGCGGGCGATCGGCGCGCCGGCCTCGGCGTGCGTACCTGCGTCCACGGCCTTGCCGGCGTCGTGGGCGAGCGCCGCAACGATGAGGGGACGTCTGTCGTCGATCGCGTGAAGTGAGGCGGCCAGTGCGCCGGTCACCCCGGTGGGTGTCGCGACCCACTCGGCAGCTCTGATGGAGTGAGCGCCGACGGTGAGGTCGTGGCCGAGACCCGGGCGGCGCAGCGTCATCAGGTCGCGGAAGCCGGGCACGAGGTGCTCGAGACGGCCTTCAAGTGCGGGCACTTCGAGCGCTCCATCGCCCTCGGACAGCAGCTTGAAGACGCGATCGGCGGACAACGGCGTCGTGTCGATGGTCGTGCCGACGCTCCTGCGGCGGACGTGGTCCAGGACGGTGGCGGTCTCGGCGAGCGCTCGCTGCACCAGCTCGGGGTCCATCTGGAGGTCTGCGGCCGCATCCAGGTCCATACGGTCGCCGTGCCCCTCGCGCTGCAGCGACCAGCGTGCGGAGGCGACCGTGGCGGCGCATCCAAGGAGGATGTCGGCCTCGTCGGAGGTCAACACCCCTGCGTCCACGAGGGCATCCGGCGCCGAAGTGACCGCTTCCGAGACGATCGCTGCGCGCCACACCAGTTCGTCGAAGTCACGCCTGCCGCCCGCGCCGTACTTGAGGTCGGGTTCGAGCAGGTAGGGCGAGCCCGGCCGCGCGCGATGGGAGAGCTCGGCGAGGAGCCTCTTCGTGCGCCTGTGCGCGTCGTGCACCCACGTAGCGAGCGTCGCGGTTGCCCAGCCGGTGTCGCCCGCGAGCGGGCGTCCCGTGAGCGCGGCGGTACACGTCGCGAGGTCCTCACGCATCGCGCGGAGCTGGCCTTTCGGCGAGCGAACCTGGTGGCCGACCTTGAGGCCCGCGTCCCATAGCGGATACAGGAGCGCCTCGACGAAGGGTTTGAGGTCGGCGGGCGACGCGTCGGACAGCACGAGGATGTCGAGGTCGCTCGCGGGGAGCAGCGTGCCTGCGCCCCATCCGCCGAGTGCGACGAGGGCCCACGGTGTGGGGGGATGCGATGAAGCCGTCCGCGCGAGGTCGCGGACAGCTTCATCGGTCATCTCGGAGAGCCGGCGTGCTGCGTCGAGCCCAGGGTCGGCGGTCGCGATGTGCGCGGCACGAGCGGCCAGGAACGGCTCCACGTCGGCTACCGCTTCATTGCGCTAGAGCGCCTCGGGGCCGCGCTCGCCGGTGCGGATCCGCACCGCCGACTGCACGTCGTAGGTGAAGATCTTGCCGTCGCCGATCTTCTCGGTGCGGGCGGACATCTGGATGGCGTGCTCGACCTGCTCGGCGAGGTCGTCGTCGACCACGAGCTCGATCTTCACTTTGGGGACGAAGTCCACGGTGTACTCTGCACCGCGGTAGATCTCGGTGTGGCCCTTCTGGCGGCCGTAGCCGCGGACGTCACTGACGGTCATGCCCTGCACGCCGATGGCGTTGAGCGCTTCCTTCACGTCATCGAGCTTGTGGGGCTTGATGATGGCGTCGATCTTCTTCACGTCGAGTCCCTCGCTTTCGGGTTCGGGTGGATTCCCGGTGGCTTCTATCGTTGTCTACTCGGCAGCGTACTCGGCCTACATTTCGAGCTCGTAGCCGGCTTCCGAGAACTCGCCGAGGTCCAGACCGCGGATCTCGGTCTCGGGATCGACGCGCAGGCCGACAAGCGCGTCGGCGAGCTTCAGGAACGCGAACGCGAGCACGAAGGAGAACACCCACGCGGCGACCACGCCGGCAAGCTGGATGAGCACCTGACCGGTGCCGCCGTACAGGAGGCCGTTACGCCCTGCGCTGTTGATGGCGGTTGTGGCGAAGACGCCGGTGAGGATCGCGCCGGTCGTCCCGCCCACGCCGTGGATGCCCACGACGTCGAGCGCGTCATCGAAACCGAACTTGCCCTTGATGAACAGGCCGAAGTAGCAAAGACAGCCGGCGATGAGT
>CAYHCN010000171.1:0-4988 GCA_964354945.1 uncultured Eubacteriales bacterium | reverse complement strand
GCCACAACAACCAGATCTACGGCCTCACCACGGGGCAGGCCTCACCGACCACCGACCATCTGATGAAGACCGTCTCGACGCCAAAGGGCGTGCTCGAGGATCCGGTGAATCCCATCGGCCTCGCCCTCTCCGAGGGAGCCACGTTCGTGGCACGCGGCTTCGCCGGCGACATCGCTCACCTCACCGAGCTGTACAAGGAAGCACTGACCCACAAGGGCTTCGCGCTCGTCGACGTGTTCCAGCCGTGCGTGACGTGGAACCACGTCAACACGTTCCAGTGGTTCCGGGACCGCATCTACAAGCTCGATGAGAGCGGCTGGGATGCCTCGGACAAGGTCAGGGCATTCGAGCTGTCCCTGTCGACCTTCCACGACCTCGTGTGCGAGCCCGAGACGTGCCGACAGCCGGTTGGCGTGTTCTACCGCGAGGAAGGCCGCCCGACCTACGAGGACGAGCTGCCGGCAGCTCAGGTGCCCGGATACAAGCGGGCGCAAGCGCCTCGAGACGTCACACCGCTCTTCGACGTGCTGTCGTAGGCACCTTGGTCGCTAGCGGGCGTTGTCCTGCTGAGGCGACAGGAGGAAGGCGACAGACGAGCTCTCGTCCTCGGCGCCGACCAAGCGGATGAATGCCTCGGCAACGCGCGGGTCGAACTGCGTCCCCATGTTGAGGTCGATCTCCTGAAGAGCGGCTTGACGCGTCAGCGCGCGCCGGAACGGCCGCTCGTGGGTCATCGCGTCGAACGCGTCGCACACCGCAAGGATCCGCGCGGGCAGAGGTATCTCCTCGGCGATCAGGCCGTCCGGGTAGCCGGCGCCATCCCAGCGCTCGTGGTGGCCGCGAACCCACGGCAGGGCGTCGGTCATTCCCGTCGCCTCCACGATGCGCTCGCCCAGCAGGGTGTGCTCGTGCACGTGAGCCCACTCCGTGGGTGTCAGCGACCCGGCCTTGCGAAGGATCCGTTCGGGCACGCCGATGTACCCGACGTCGTGAAGGAGCGCGGCAAGATCGAGCGCCCGCAGCTCGTCCTCGGACAGGCCGAGTGCGCGGCCGACCGTGACGCACAGCTCGGCGACGTGCTGGGAGTGATGCCGCGTGCCATGCTCGCGGCGGTCGACAGCTGCGGCGAGCGCCCGGACGGCGCCGAGCTGGTTCTGTCTCTCGAGCGAGGCGATCCTCTCATCCGCGCTCATGTGCCTCACCACCGCGGCGTCGTAGACGACGGTCCGGTTCTTACCGTGTTCCTTCGCGTGGTACAGCGCTCCCTCAGCGAGCCGGGAGAGCTCGCCACGCTCGATCGCGTCGAGAGGGAATGTCGCGATCCCCGCCGAGCAGGTCACGCCGGTTGCCGCCAGCACCGCGGCGCGAATGCGATCGAGGCGGGCGGCGGCCAAGGCGCCCGCCGTCTCGGGAACAAGCAGCCCGAACTGATCCCACCCCAGGCGGGCAGCGAACAGCTCGCGGCCGACCATCGACCGAATTGCGGACGCGGCCGACCGGATCACGCGGTCCGAGGAACCGAACCCCTCGACAGTGTCCATGAGCTCAAGGTCGTCGAGGTCGATGACCGCGATCGAAAGCGGCTCTCCAGTGCGAACAGAGAGCTCGATCTCAGCGTCGAGGGTCTCCACGAAGTGCCGCGCGTTGTAGAGCTTCGTCGGCTCGTCGATGACCGAGGCGTCGAGAAGCCGTCCGTTGGTGATCGCGCCGAAGACCTCGCGACAGATGAACAGGAACGTCAGAACGATCGCCGATACGAGATACATCCTGCGCTCGAACGCGCTGTCCGCGACGAACGAGCCCGCCAGGATCGCCATCGCCGAAACCAAGGTGAAGGCATCGAACGCGATCGCGCTCCAGCCGCGAGCCAGCAGCGCAGTGGGGACATGCCTTCGAACGGGCACGCCGTGAACGTCGTCGTGCAAGTAGAAGACGGCGCCGAGAAAGACCAGGTACTGCCCGGCCATCCACAACGCTTCGGCTATCTGCTCCGCGTAGTTGGGCCAGCCCAGTTCGGAAGCCACGAGGAGCGGCTCCAGACAAAGGCCAAGCGCGTACACGGCGATCCCACCGACCGTGAGCATCTCCCAGCGCCGCCATGCTGTGGCCTTCAGCGCTCCGACGTTGAGGAACGTCCCAAGGAGAACCGTGAAGCCGATGGCGGTGCGAAACGCCGTCTGGGCCTGGATAACGTGGTCGGTGAGCCCGAGACTGTCGAGGAACGGCTCGACGAGCATCCCGTAGGTCATCAGGAACACCAGGATGGCGGCTATCAGCCCCGTGGCGAAGTAGTGAAGCCGGCTGGGCAGCGCGGCCTCGGTCGCGCGGCTGAGGGATGCGAGTAGGTAGGCGAAGACGACCGCGGGGATCGCCGCGAGGAAGAACGCCGCCGGACCCGCGACCATGAGCTCCTGCTCGCCCCTCAGGCTCGAGATCACGTAGGTGACCTCGAGGATGAGAACGAACCACAGGACGGCGGACAGGAGGACCCAGAAGCGTCGGTCGTCACCCCCCGGCGACCTCACCGCGGCTACGGTGGATGACCCCACCGCGAGCAGGAACGGAAGCAGGTAGACCACCTGTTCGAGCAGGCTGCCGGGCGCGCCGTCGGACGTGGCAGGATGTCCCAGCTGGAAGACCACGGACGCTGCGAACAGAACCCCGGCGCCGATGAGGAACGCCCTCATCCGCCGGGACGGTCGTCCCGCCTCGGCCATCTGCTCGTCCCCTCGTGCTTCCCGTAGCGTGTCCGCCCCGCACATGTCACGAGGCTGGGATCCGACAGACCCCAGCCTCGCGCTTAGCGAATCATGTGCCCCGAAGGGGCGAACCGCCTAGATCAGCCCAAGGGCCCTTCCGGACTCCTCGAACGCGGTGAGAGCCTTCTCGATGTCCTCGTCGGTGTGGGTCGCCATCAGGCACGTGCGAAGCCTGTCGGTGCCCCGGGGAACGGCGGGATGCACGATCGGGCACACGAAGACGCCCCGATCGAACAGCATGCGAGTCAGGTCCATCGTTAGTGTCTCGTCGCCGACGAACACGGGCACGACGCAGGTCGTCGAATCCATCGTGTTCCATCCCTGGGCCTTCAGGCCCTCGGAGTAGGTCTTCTGAACCCGGTGAAGTTGCTCGACCCGCCACGGCTCCTCCTCGATGACGTTGAACGCCTCGAGAGCTGCCGCTGTCTGCGCGGGCGGGAGCGCAGCCGAGAAGATGAACGGCCGCGAGAAGTGGCGCAGGTAGTCGACGATATCGCGGGTTCCCGCGCAGTAGCCACCGATCGACGGGACCGACTTCGACAGCGTGCCCATCTTCAGATCGACGGCACCATACATGTCGAAGTGCTCCTCGATGCCGTGTCCGGTGGCGCCGAGCGATCCGACGCTGTGCGCCTCGTCGACCATGAGCCGAGCCCCGTAGCGGTCGCACAGCGCGCGCGCAGCCGGGAGATCCATTACGTCGCCGTCCATCGAGAACACCGAGTCCGCGATGACGAGGATCGTCGAGTAGTTGCCCTTGGCGTCCGCGAGGATCTTCTCGAGGTGGGCCATGTCGTTGTGGCGATAGGTCTTCCACTTCGCGCCGGAGAGCAGGCAGCCATCCACGATCGACGCATGGTCGAGCTTGTCCATGATCACGAGGTCGCCGGGTCCGGTCAGGCCGGTGATGATGGCGACGTTGGTGACGTAGCCCGAGGAATACACGCAGGCATCTTCGCGCTTCGCAAACGTCGCGATCCGCTCTTCCAGCGCGACATGCAGATCACTGGTGCCGGTGAGCAGTCGAACGCCGCCCGCACCGCTCCCGTACTTCTCGACAGCCTCGATCGCCGCCGCATCGATGCGGGGATGGCCTATAAGGCCCAAGTAGCTGTAGGACGCAAGCATGACCATCTCGCGTCCGTCCGCCATCTGCACGGTGTGATTGACAGGTCCGGTCGTCGGCTGCAGGTAGAAGTAGCGGTTCGAGCCTTGGAGCGCGTCTCGACGCTCGCGGTACATCGCGAGTCTCGCTTCGATCCCGTCCTGAGTCGACGGTGCGGTCTCCAGCATTCGTTCGCCCCTCCTGTTCGGCCGCTTCTGACGGCTTGTGTACAAAGTTGTATACACATCCTACCACCCCGCCGAGCCGTACAATCTTCGCGACGGTAACGGGAAGGAGCCCCGCACTGATGAAGCAGGTCGTCATGGTCATCGCGCCAACGGTGTTTCGGGATGAGGAGTACGCCGAGCCGAGGGCGGTCCTGGAGTCGCGAGGTGCGGCGGTCGTCACCGCCAGCACCCACCCGGGAACGTGCATCGGCAAGCTGGGGATGGAAGCGAGGGCGGAGATCGATGTCGCCAAGGCATCAGCTCGCCCCTGGGACGCAGTGGTCTTCGTAGGCGGAGGCGGCTCCGAGGTGTTCTTCGACGACCCGGTGGCCCACGCGCTCGCGCGGTCGGCGGCGGAAGCGGGCTCGATCGTGGGCGCCATCTGCATCGCCCCCTCGACACTCGCGCGTGCCGGACTGCTCGACGGGCGCAGGGCGACAGCATTCCCGTCGCAACGAGACGACTTGGTCGCACACGGTGCGACGTGCACCGACGAGCCGGTCACGGTCGACGGGCGCATCATCACTGCGAACGGCCCCGAAGCAGCGACGGCGTTCGGCGAGGCGGTCGCCGAAGCGCTCACCCTCCCCTAACCGAGCGGGGCTGGTCGCAGACCGCTAGAGCTCACGCGTGGAGAACAGCGCCGCAGCAACGCCGACAAAGACGACCACCGCGGCCGCCGCGGTCACGAGCGGCCAGGTGAGGTCAGCGGACTTCCCCGCGAGCAGCGCGGCGGGCGCGCCAAGGAGGCCGATGGGGCTGTAATCGAGTGCCGGCTGCCACAGCCCCGCCACCCCCGCGATCGCCCAGCCCAGGAGCGCCACGATCGCGGCAGCGATCGTGGGCAGCACGGCAGAGAGCGACTCGGCGATCGCGACGCCGAGCAGCGCGAGCACA
>CAYHCN010000170.1:0-4998 GCA_964354945.1 uncultured Eubacteriales bacterium | reverse complement strand
CTGGCGCGTGGTCTTCGCAGCGATCGCCGTCGTTCCGCTCATCGCGATTCGATCGCGCTGGCGCGAGTTCGCCGAGATGCCGTGGCGTAGGCGTCTCGGGCTCTCGGTGCAGGGTGCGTTGCTCGCGCTCAACTGGGTGCTGTTCTTCACCGGGCTCAAGCTCGCACCGGTCGCCGTCGCCGAGCTGCTGGCCTATACCGGCCCCGTCCTGGTAGCAGCGCTGGGACCGTGGGTCGCCCGGGAGCGGTTCGACCGTCGGATCGTCGCGCCGCTTGCGCTCTCCCTCGTCGGCACGGCCGTGATACTCGGCCCCACGGGTCAGGGACTGACCCGCACCGCGCTGCTCGGCGCCGGCGCCGCGTTCGCCTCGGCGATCACGTACGCGACCCTCGTACTGAACGCGAAGCGCCTGCTGCCCGGCGTTTCAACCGAGCTGTACATGACCGTTGAGTGGGCGGTGGCAGCGGCGGTCCTCGTCCCGTTCGTGGTCACGCAGCCGGCGCCCCAAGGCGTCGCCACCTGGGGTGCGCTCGTCGTGCTCGGCGTCGTGAGCACGGCAATCACCGGCTTCATGTTCGTATCGGCTCTGCGTGTCGTCAGAGCGGACCGCGCTGCTACGCTCACCTACCTCGAGCCTGCCAGTGCGGTGGTGTTCGCTGCGGCGTTTCTGGGCGAGCCGCTGACGCTCGCGGTCATTGGGGGAGGCCTGCTCATCGTCGGTGGCGGGATTCTCGTCGCTCGGCTCGAACCCGAAGAGACGACAGGCGCGGGCATGGAAACGCCCTAGACGGGCGAGCGTCGGGGCCGAGCCGACCGAAAAGGGCAGCCACACCCCTGTCGGCAGGCACGGGTATATTCGGAGCAGCCGTCGTCACACTCCGACGGCCATCGATCTGCGCATCCCAGACTGAGAGGCCACCATGAACTCCATGCAGCGGCTCATCGACGCCGACGCTGTGACCCGGCTCCGCGACCACGACGCGACCATGTTCTCGGACGACCCCCAGGTCCAGGCACTCGTTCTGAACCGGCTTGGGTGGACGACACTCGCGTCCGACGCGCCTGACCGGGTCGGAGATCTCGAGGTGGTGCTCGGACTCCTGGACGGCACGACGACGGACGTGGCCCTGCTCGGCATGGGCGGCTCGTCGCTGGCCGCACTGGTGATGGGGTCGCTCCTCGCCGAGAACCCCGCGGGCCCGCGGCTCCACGTGCTCGACACCACCGCGCCGGCAACGCTCGACGCCGCGCTCGAAACGATGACGCTTGGCTCCACGGCGTGGGTCCTGGCCAGCAAGTCGGGTTCGACGATCGAGCCGAACACGCTGTATTCGATCGTCCGGCCGCGGATCGATGCGGTGCTCGGCCGCGAGGCGGCAGGCAAGCGGTTCGTAGCGGTGACCGATCCGGGTTCCTCGCTCGAGCAACTCGCGAAGGACGAGGGCTTCGGGGCCACTCTGCTTGCCCCCTCGGACATCGGCGGCCGCTACTCGGCGCTGTCGATGTTCGGTCTCGTGCCCGCCAGGCTTCTCGGCATCGATCTTCCTCGCCTGCTCGACAAGGCGCGCTACGCCGAGGACTCCGTCTCGACGCTCCCGCCGACCGGCAACCCCGCGGCGCAGCTCGCGGCGTTCATGGTCGACGCCGCAGCCGCCGGGCGGGACAAGCTCACCCTGGTCATGCCTCCTCGGCTGCGCCCCTTCGGGCTGTGGGTCGAACAGCTCATAGCCGAGTCGCTCGGCAAGCACGGGAAGGGCATCGTTCCGGTCATCGAGCTGTCCGACGATCCGAAACCCGTCACCTACTCCACGGACCGCATGATCGCGGTAATCCGGACGCACGATGATGGGGCGTGGGCGCGGCTGGTCGCGGCAGACGCCGGCGCAGCGCCGATTCACGAGACCGTACTCGTCGACTCCTACGACATCGGCGCGGCCTTCGTCACCTGGGAGTGGGCCACGGCTCTCGCCGGCTTCCTTCTCGGCATCAACCCGTTCGACGAGCCCGATGTCGCCGCAGCGAAGCAGGCTACCGCCAAGGTACTCGCCGGCGAACTCGAGCCGCTTACCGTGCAGGCGCGCGTCGAGGGCATCGGTCTCGGCCTCGAAGGACGCCCCCTCGACACGCGCGCCCCTCAGGGGGTCGGGGAGCTGCTCCGCGCGTCGCTCGAGGCAGTCGAGGCGGGCGACTACCTCGCGATCCTCGCGTACGTCCCCCAGGGTGGAGCGGGGTTCTCGGCCCTCGAGCGTGCGGTGGCCGAGGCCACGAGGAACACCGGCAAGCCGATCTGTCTGGAGCTGGGACCGCGCTACCTGCACTCGACCGGGCAGCTCCACAAGGGCGGGCCCAACTCAGGCGTCTTCGTCGTGCTGACCACCGACGACGAGACCGATACCGAGGTGCCGGGAGGCGAATGGACGCTGCGCGACCTGTACCACGCGCAGTCGAGCGGCGACATCGCGACGCTGGCCGAGCGCGACAGGCGCGTGGCCACGGTGGTGCTGCCCGATGCCAGCGCCGCGAGCCTTCGCCGGTTCGCGAACACGCTTGTGGCGGCCTCGCAGCCCTAGGGCTTGGGACCGAACCGGTCGAGAGACACGATCTCCGTACGCATCGCGTCTCCATCGATCGTCACGATGCCCACGGTCCTCGACAGCCCCTTCGTCGGGCGCCGCGCCGGTCCGGGATTCACGAGCAGTACGCCGTCGACCTCCTCGACCGTGGGCACGTGAGTGTGCCCGTGCACCACGACATCGATGCCCTCGGGCACCGGGCCGAGCCGGCGGATGTCGTGGATCACGAGGAACTCCTTGCCCGCGATCCGGATTCGGGCTTGCTGCCCCAGCGGAAAGCCGGGGATCTCGAGATCCGTGTTGCCGAGGACCGCGATGACCGAAGCGATGCCTTCGAGCTTCCACAGCACGTCGGCAGTCCCGATGTCACCCGCGTGAAGGATGAAGTCGACGCCCTCGAGCGCGTCGAAGACGCGCGGGTCGAGCTTGGAGTGGGTGTCGGAGATGACGCCGACGCGGGCGTGTGCGGAGTCGGCGATCATGATTCGGCTCGCCGGGCCCTAGAGCCCGAGCGCCTTCTTGAGCGCGGGCACCCGCCGACGCGACACGGGGATCTGGGCGCCACCGTCCGACAGCGTGAGCAGGAGGGTGCCGCCGTACATCGGCACGACCTCCTGGACCCGGGCGAGGTTGACGACGTAGCGTCGGTGAACGCGGAAGAACCCACTGGGCTCGAGCTTCTCCTCGAGGGTCGCCAGAGACATCGTTGATAGGTAGCGGTCGGTCGGTGTGTGGAGGTAGCTGTAGTCGTCCTTGGCCATCACGTAGAGGATGTCGTCGACGGAGACGAGCAGCTTCTTGCCTGCCTTCTCCACGGGGATGCGGTCGACGCGCGCCGGCGCCTGCTCGGCAACTGGCGTGAGGCGGGAGATGGCCTCCTTGAGCCGGTCGATGTCCACCGGCTTCACGAGGTAGTCCTTCGCGCGGACCTCGAACGCCTTCACGGCATGCTCGCCGTGCGCAGTCACGAAGATGATCGCCGGGGCACGCTGCAGACCCGAGAGCGCCTCGGCGAGCTGGACGCCCGAGAGCCCAGGCATCTGGATGTCGAGGAAGATGACGTCGTAGGGAATCGCCTTGATCAGCTGGATCGCCTCGACGGCGTTGCTGGCCTCGCCGATGACCTCGACCCCGCCGGCCTCCCCGAGCAAGAACCGCAGCTCGGATCGAGCCGGAGCTTCGTCATCGACTACGAGCGCTTTGAGCATCCCTTGGCTCCCGTCGGCCGCCACGCGACCTCCCCGCCGGTTGTCTGCGGTCGGCGCGAGTGCCGTACCACGCATCGGTGCCGCTCCAGTCTATCGCTAAGGTCGGCCCTCGGTCACGGCAAGAACATAGGGCTCGGTCACCTCGGTGAGTCCGGCCTTGCGATAGAGGCCGCGCGCCTGGGCGTTGGTGGCCTGGGTGCACAGCGTCACCTCGACCGCTCGACCGCGCTCTGCGTAGCGTGCGGCGTCGCTGACGAGCCCGGCGCCGATGCCGCGGCCGCGATGGCCCGGCAGGACTGCGACACGGGCAAGCATCGCGATACCTCGGCTCATCGTGAGGATGCTGTAGCCGACCGTCGTTCCCGCGTCGAGTACCACGACAACGCGCCCGTCGCGCAACGCCTCGTCCACCTCGAACTCGCCGTAGCGCCAGAACGGGAAGAACGAGTGGCGGTCGATCTCCATGATGGCGGCGGCGTCGGTGGGGTCGGCGCGTCGCACCTCGAGCTTCTCGTCGAAGACGACACCGCGAATGTCGCCCGGATGCGCGCGGAACGCGACGATCTCCTCGAGGACGCGCATCCCGGCCTTCTCGTACGCGGGGAGGATCTCTCGGCTGACCAGCGGCGAGAGCACCTGTTCCATGCCCATCTGGCGGCCGACCTCGAGCGCGTCAGTGACGAACAGCGGAATCTGCGCGGCGGGCGCCCATACCCCGCGGATCGCGAGCACCGGCATCGTATGACGCCACCGGTCGAGGACCGCCGCGGCCCCGCCCTCGGTGATGCGGACGCGCCATCGGCCCTCGGCGACGAACTGCTCGTACGCTGCGCGCGACGGGAAAAGCCGCGCGGTGTCGACCACCGGCCACAGCAGCTCGGCTTGGTGCAGGTCGGCTGTTCTCGGACGATGCATGCGCCCTACAGCCCCCCTATCACGTTCGCCCCGAGAGCGATGGCCGTGACCGCGAGCAGGACCGAGAAGCCGATGCGAAGGAACCGCTCCGACGAGCCGAACGATATCCTCGCGCCCACCAGCGCGCCGGGCACGACTCCAATGATGAGCGCGAGCGCCATGGCCCAGTCGATGTTGCCCAGCAGCCCGTGGGTGATCGTCCCGGGTATAGCGAGGATCGCGACTGCAGTCAACGAGGTGCCGATCGCCCGCTTCATAGGGAAGCCGAGGAACCGCGTCATCATCGGCACGAGCACGAAGCC
>CAYHCN010000169.1:0-5019 GCA_964354945.1 uncultured Eubacteriales bacterium | reverse complement strand
GAAGCGGCCGTCGCGGCGCGAACGGCCGTCCGCCACGACTACGCGGTAGAACGGCGCCTTCTTCGCGCCGTGCCGCGCGAGACGGATCTTAACTGCCACCTGTCACCTCCGGATGAACGGCCGATTGCGGCCGATACGGGTTCGAGCAAAGCGGTCACAAATAGTACTCGATGGGTCCTAGCGGGTCAAAGACTACCCGCCCAACCCTCCAAATCCACCCATTCCGCCCATCCCGCCGAAGCGTTTGCGCTTCCCGGGCTGGTTCTGGAACTCCTTCATCATCTTCTTCATCTCAGTGAACTGCTTGAGGAGCTGGTTCACCTCGGTCACCGTCACGCCGGCCCCGTTGGCGATTCGAAGGCGCCGCGACCCGTTGAGCACCTGCGGTTTGCGCCGCTCGGTCGCCGTCATGGAGAAGATGATGGCTTCGATGCGGTCGAGAGCCCCTTCGTCGATCTCGCCCGCCTGCGCGCCGAGCTTGTTCGCGCCGGGCAGTGACTTCAGGATGCCGCCAAGGCCCCCCATCTTGCGGACCTGCTTGATCTGGCCGAGGAAGTCCTCGAGGGTGAACTCCGCCTTGAGGAGCCGCTCCTCTTCTTCCTTGGACAGCTCGTCGGCCTGCATCTCCTGCGCGCGCTCGATGAGCGAGACGACGTCTCCCATGCCGAGGATGCGCCGGGCCATGCGGTCCGGATGGAACACCTCGAGAGACGTCGGCTTCTCGCCCTCGCTGGCGAACTTGATGGGCTTGCCGGTGACCTGGCGAATGGAGAGCGCTGCGCCGCCACGAGCGTCGCCGTCGAGCTTGCTCATGATCACGCCGTCGAAGTCGACCTGCTCGGCGAACGCAGCGGCGACGTTCACTGCGTCTTGACCTGTCATCGCGTCCACGACCATGAGGATCTGGTCAGGCCGCACGGCATCGCGGATCGCGCGCGCCTCGGCCATCATCTCCTCGTCGACGTGGAGGCGGCCCGCGGTGTCGACGATGACCACGTCGCGAAGAATGTCGACTGCGTTCTTGACACCCTCTTTGGCGATGGCCACCGGGTCGTTGCCCTCTCCTCGGTAGACGGGGATATCGAGTTCCCGACCCAAGGCCTCCAACTGGTCGATGGCGGCCGGACGGTACACGTCACAGGCCACGAGGATCGGACGGCGACCCTGCTTACGCAGGAAGTTCGCGAGCTTCGCGCTGGCAGTCGTCTTGCCCGAGCCCTGCAGGCCGACGAGCATGATCACGTTAGGGATGCGGCTGGAGAGCACGAGCTTGGATTCGGTCGTGCCGAGCAGGTTCACGAGCTCTTCCAAGACGATCTTGACGACCATCTGGCCAGGCGTGAGCGAGCTCATGACGTCCGCGCCGACCGCACGCTCGCGGACCCGGGCGACGAACTCCTTGACGACCTTGTAGTTGACGTCGGCTTCCAGCAACGCCATCCGGATCTCGCGCATCGCCGCATCGACGTCGGCCTCGGAGAGCCGACCTTTGCCGGTGAGGTTCGAGAAGATCGACTGAAGCCGGTCCGAGAGGTTCTGGAACATCCGATTCGCTTCCTAGGGTTGCGGTCTGCGTGCAGTCCGACACCATACCATCGCCGGCCCCTGCTCGCCGCATGAGGCCGCCGAGCGAGGAGCCCTACTGGCCGCCGGCCGCCGTTCCGCGCGGTACCAGCCGCCACCTCGTGAGGGGCATGTAGATCGCGGCCACGCGGCCCGAGACGGCGGACAGCGGCTGTGGGCCGATGTAGCGGCTGTCGTAGGACACCGGCCGGTTGTCCCCCATCAGGTAGACACTGCCCTTGGGCACCGTGATCCGGGGAATCGTGTCACCCCTACCGGCGGCGTCCACGTAGACCCTGTATCCGTTCTCGCTGGCGCCGTTCACGAAGGCAACATCGTTGCGGATCTCCACACTGTCGCCGGCGATGCCGATGACCCGCTTCACGATGTCCTCGGACTTCCCGTTCTGGCCGACTATCCGGAGCACGACCACGTCTCCCCGCCGAGGCTGCGAGTAGCCCTTGGTGATGAGCAGCCCATCCACCTCGAGGAGATTGGGAAGCATCGAGGGTCCGTCGACAGAGCCGAAATCGAAGGCGACGTAGAACACGCCGACCACAAGGGCGAGGACGACCACGAGCGGAACGAGGAGCTTCGTAGCAAGCCGAGAGCCCCGCCCGGAGGATTCCTTGGGAGCGGGTCCGGCGAGGATCGGCCAGTCGTCGCGGTCGGCCGTCTCAGGCTCCCGAGATCAGTGCGCGAGCGAACTCCGCGGGATCGAACGGCCGCAGGTCGTCGATCGTCTCGCCCACTCCGATGCGCACGATCGGGACGCCAATGTCGCGGGCGATGGCGACCACGATGCCACCCTTGGCCGTACCGTCGAGCTTGGTGAGCACGAGGCCATCCAGCCCCAGTGCCGCGTCGAACTCGCGGGCTTGGACAAGGCCGTTCTGCCCCGTTGTGGCGTCGATGACCAGGAGCGTGCGCACGGGATGCGGGCTTTGGGCCTTGGTGACCCTGACGACCTTCTGGAGCTCGCGCATCAGGTCCGCGGAAGTGTGCAGGCGGCCCGCGGTGTCGATGAGGACGAGGTCCTGCCCGTCCTCGCGCGCCCTGCTACAGGTCTCGAATGCGACGGACGCGGGATCCGCGCCTCGCTCGGCGCGGACGACCGGCACGCGGGCACGTTCGGCCCATATGTCGAGTTGCTCGGCGGCTGCCGCGCGGAAGGTGTCCGCGCTGCCCAGCAAGACGGTGCGTCCCTCGTCACTCGCCTGCTTGGCGAGCTTGCCGACGGTGGTCGTCTTGCCGGTCCCGTTGACGCCGACGAGGAGCACGGTGACGGGGTTCTCGGCGAGCGGGTCGGTGCCGGTGGCGGAGAACTCAGACGCGATCTCGTCGACGAGCAGGTCGATGACCGCAGTCGCGTCGGGCAGCGCGCGGCGCGCGGATTCGGTGCGGAGCCGTTCGACGATCTCGGTGGTGGCCGTGAAGCCCATGTCCGCGCCGAGAAGCGCGTCCTCAAGATCGCTCCAGAACTCGTCGTCGAGGTCGGGTCCCCGCCGCAGGAGGACGTTGAGCTGACCGCCGAGGCGCTCCCTGCTCTTGGAGAGGCCGTCGGCGAGGCGTCTATACCATGGCGTGCTCATCGGCGGCGGTCTCCCCTGCCTTTGTGCGATCGAGCTTCTGCGACACGACCTTGGATACCCCGTCGGCCTGCATGGATACGCCGTATAGGAGGTCCGCCATCTCCATCGTCCGCCGCTGGTGGGTGACGACGATGAACTGGGTGTGGACGCGCATGGAATCCACGAACGCGATGAACCGCCGAAGGTTCGTGTCGTCGAGCGCCGCTTCCACCTCGTCGAGGATGTAGAACGGGCACGGTCGAGTCCGATACACCGCGAACAGCAGCGCCAGCGACGTCAACGACTTCTCGCCGCCAGAAAGGAGCGAGAGCTTCGAGAGCTTCTTGCCGCGTGGCTGAGCGATGACCTCGACGCCGGTGGTCTCGGGATCGTCGGGTTCGGTGAGCGCGAGCTGCGCGCTGCCGCCCGGGAACAACACCGCGAAGATCTGCTGGAACTGCGCGTCGACGTCCTCGAAGGTCTGGAGGAACCGGTCTCTGAGCTTGCGATCGATGGCAGCGATGACCTTCTGAAGCGACTTGCGGCTGGCCTCGAGGTCGGCGAGCTGCGACGAGATGAACTCCCGGCGGGTGGACAGCGCTTCGAACTCCTCCACCGCCACCGGATTCACCGGGCCGAGGTTCGCGATCTGCTTGCGGAGCCGGTGGACCCGGTCTTCCGCGGCGTCGCGATCGTGAATCTGGGTGCGCTCGAGAGCGGACTCGACAGGCACCCCAAGCTCTTCCACGATGCGGCGCACCGCCTGAGACACCTGGACCTCGAGCTGGCCCTTCTCGACGCGCAAGTCAGACATCGCCTCCCCTGCCGCGTCGATCTCGGCCTGCACGTCCTTCACCGCGTCCTGCGCGGTGTGGATCGTCTCGCGGAGGGACTCCGAATCGGCCTGCTCGAAGCGAGCCCGGTCCTTGAGCTTGGCGGCCCAGTGCTCGGCGCGCTCGTGAAGCAGCGTGTACGCACCATGGAGCGGTTCGATGCGGCTGCGGAGCAGCTCGAGTGACTCCTCGGTCTCCCTTGCCGCCTTCAGGGCCGCGTCCAGCTCCTTGAGCTCTGAGGTGATCGTGAGGACTTGGCGCTTGAGGTGGATTTCGCGCTCGGAGACCGTCGCGATCTCGACCTGACACGCCGAGAGGCGCTCCGAGACTGCGCTTTCCTCGCGGAACCGCGAGTCCCGGCCTTCTCGCGCCACGGCGGCGTCTTCCTCGAGCCGCACGAGCTGCGCCTCATGGGCGGCGATCGTCCCCTCCAGTGCGACGAGCTCGGGGCGGTCCTTGGCGGTCCGCTCTCGCACCTCGCCGAGACGATCGTCGATCGAGCGGGCTTCCACATCGAGCGCCGTCACCGCACCTTCGAGGCGGCCGACCTCCTCACGCAGCGAGTCGTGCTCGCCGGTGAGCGCGGCGATGCGCTGAGAGAGCTCGAACGCGTCCTGCTGCGCCGCCACCAGCGCTTCTTCGGCCTCGGCGACGGCGGCCTCCGCCTCACCCAGATTCGACTCGAGCAGTTGCTGCTCGCCGTGAAGCTCGTTGATGCGGCGCTTGCGCGCGAGCACGCCCTCGGCATCGGCGAGCTGGGTGCCGATGGTGACCTTACCGTTGGGCCACACGACGGTACCAGCGGGCGTCGCGAAGCGTGCGGTGCCCCGCGTCTTGGCTGCAGCGTCGACGGCAGCGTCGAGATCGGGCACGAGATAGACATCCCCCAGCAGTGCTTCGACCGCCGCGCGGTGCGCCGGTTCGAACTCCAGCAGGTCCAGCAGGCGCCTACCGGGGGCATTCGACGAAGGTGCCGGCCTGGATCCGTCTACGAGGATCAGCGAGGGCTCTCCCTCGACATAAGCGGACGTGTCTGGAGGCAGTGCCTCGAG
>CAYHCN010000168.1:0-5022 GCA_964354945.1 uncultured Eubacteriales bacterium | reverse complement strand
CTCGCTCGCAGTGCGTCAGCACTCTACCTCCCGCCTGCCCTGCTCACCGCGGTCGCCTCGCTCGAGGGTGTCTCGCGATCCGCGCTGGGACCCAACCCCGTGCAGTGGGCCGGGGCGCTCGGCGGGGTCGCGCTGATCGGCGTCGCTCTCGCCGCGCTGCTCGGCTTCGAGTCGCCCGTGACGCTTCCGCCCAAACCTGATTCTGAGCGCTGGCTTCGGACGCTCGTGCTGCACGGTCTCGCCGTCGCGGGCGTCGCGCTCGGTGCAGTCGGCCTCGTCTGGCCGCTCTTCCAGGTCACCATCGTGGGGGCTATCGCGGGCAAGCCGTGGAGCGCGACGTGGGAGATGATCGGCGCCGAGGCATCCGCCGGCTGGCTGCCGCTGGTCGTCGCGTCGCTGGCCTTGGCGCTCGCGTTCGACGCGGACAGACTCGTGTGGGGATTCTCACGTCGTTCGGCGGGGCTCATTCTGACCGTGGTTGCCGCTCTGAGCTGGCCTTTTGTGGTCGACACGCCCTTGCGCACCTGGACCCGCTGGCTTCCTGCCGAGGTGCTGCAAGACCTTGGCACGGAGTATGCGCAAATAGACTTCGTGCGGGTCGCGCACCCGATCGGGATTGCTGCGATCGTCGTAGCCCTGGTGACCGCGATTGCGGTCACGGCGTTCTCGATCTCGTGGGCGACCGCCGACCGACGCCAAACAGAGAGTTCGTAGATGCTGCGCCGAGTACTTGCCACAGTCCTCGTGCTGACCTTGCTGCCCGCGGCCCTGTCCGGTTGCCAGCGCAAGGTGAGCGTGCAGACCGGTGAGCGCATCACCTGTCGCTTCGGCGACGTCATCAAGGACACCGTCCACACGGTGAAGGTGCCCGCTTCTGAGGCGGCACTCTACAACGTCAAGACGTCCTTCGGGGTGTGCGATCGTCACGAGCAGCTGCTTGCCACGTACGAGAAGGCGCAGAAGGACATCGCAGGCAACAAGCTGAAGTCCGCCGCGGAGCTCCTCGGCAAGGTCGTTGCGGTCGATCCGAAGTTCGCACAGGCGGCCACGCAGCTCGCAGCGATCAAGGCCGGCAACAGGCCGACGCCGGACCTCACAACCGCGCGGCAGCCGACCGGCCCCGCGACCTCCGGCGGCACCTCCACTGGCGGGACGAACTCGGGCGGTACCGGTTCCACCACGGGCGGTACGAAGCCGCCCGGCGGGAACACGCCGGTCGGGCCGACACTGACGTTGGCGGCGTGGGCGCCCGCGGCACTCGACGGGTTCAAGACCGGCGCGACTTCAGCTGACGCGCTCGCGCTGACCCGCGAGTACCTCCCGACGCCGGGAAGCAATTCGATTGAAGCCGTCGTCATCTCCGTCGAGCAGTTCTCGAGCGCGAAGATGGCTACGGCCGCACTCAAGGAACAGATGTCGCACTACGGGAAGAACGCCAGCTCGGAGAAGGTCGCGGGAAGAAGCACGGCCTTCGGCACCGACGGCAAGCAGTTCGCTGCTCTCGGGTTCGTGAACGGTGCGATGCTCGTGATCGTTGAGGGACATTGCCAGAAGGGGGTTCAGCCTGCCGCACTGCATGACGGACTCGTGTCCGTCGCGGCCAAGCTGCCCGTGAAGTAAGGGATGGTGGCACCTATGGCGACCGGCATCGCCAAGCCAGGAACTCGCACGACGACTCGCGGTCGGCTTCGCACCTACGCCCGAGGGCGGATCGTCTCCGCGCTCGTCCTCGTGATTGCTCTGCTCGCCTCGGCGACGAGCGCGTTCGGCGCACCCAACTACACCTCGGTCGCAGTCTCGGGTAGCTCGTACGTCCTCGGAGGCGGCTTCTACTTGGACGGCAACCGGCATGGCATCATGGCTGCCTCGGGAGACGACGGTGCGAACTGGTCACCGGCTCTCGCGCCCTTTGCGTTCTTCTGGGGGGTAGCTCCCGGCCCGAGCGCATGGGCCGTGTCCAGCTACGACAACGGTGCCTGGACAGGCACGAGCGCCGACTTCAGCCACATCAGCATTCCGACGGCCCCGGCTGACTTCTCCGATGTGGCGAACGACGGATCGAACGTACTGGTCGCAGGGCAGCGCGCGGATGCGACCAACGGCGACTTGGCGACCATCTGGAGGAGTCCTGACGATGGCGGCACGTGGACCGAGGCCCTCTCGGGTCCGCGCTATCCTGCTCCCACCGAGGCCGACCCGATTCCCCAGACGTGGGCGCGAATAGCCACCATCGACGCCGTGCCGGGTCTCGCGGTCGCCGCCGGTATCGAGTATCCGACCGGGTCCAACGGGCAGGGTAGTCCCAAGCAGACGCTCGTCTACCGCAGTACCGATGGGGGTTCGAGCTGGACGACCTGCACGGTGACCCCCGCACTCGGCTCGACTCCCCACACCATCGCCGACGTCGATGTCGTCGATTCGTCGGTTGTGTGGGCGGTCAGCGCCGACTATCGCAAGCTGATGCGGTCGACCGATGGCGGGGTCACGTGGAGCGCGTGGGTGATCCCGAACGCCTTCGTAAATGCCCTGAACGTGACCGTCGACTTCCCGAAGGGCATAGCAGGTATCGATGCGAACCGTGCCGTCGTCGTGGGCAAGTCCGGGAAGACCGGATTCGTCGACGCCTCGATTGCCGCACCAAGTCTTGCGGCGGCATGGACGTTCAACCCCCTGTCCGCCGGCAACTTGAACGATGTTGCCGCGCGCGACGCGAATCACATGGTCGCCGTCGGTGATGCAGGCCTTCTCTTCACTAGCACCACCGGTATCTCCGGTTGGACTCAGAAGACCACGGGCACGACCCCGTCGCTCGGCATCACCGCTCCGGCTACCGGGTTCACTCTCGGTACCGGGCCGGTGGACATCGCCGGTACGTCCTCGGACGCCGGACTCGGCGTCGCCCAGGTCCAAGTTCGCCTGCAGCGCTCGGATGCGAAGTACTGGGACGGCGACTCGTGGGATTCGACACCTCGATGGATCGCCGCGTCCACCTCGAACAGCTGGGCGAACTGGGACTACACGTGGACCGACGACGGCTCCTCGAAGCCGGGTACCCACACCGTCGAGATCTGGGCGCGATCGATCAATGGTGGCGGCAATACGCTGAGCGTGAAGCTCGCCTCGGCGAAGTCGGCGACGACCATAGCGCCGAGCGTCCCGACCGTCGTCCCCTACACCGGCGCCACCGTCACCGCGAAGCTGCTGTCGAAGACAGGGCAGCCCCTCCTGGGCAGGTCGATGAACCTGTACCGCATGTCGGGAACGAGCCCGATCCTGGTCAAGGCCAACATCCTGCCCAACGCGAGTGGCGTGTACTCGTACAAGCTTGCCCCGGTGAACAAGACCCAGTACCGCTGGTCGTTCATCGGCGATGGCTCGTACACGGCATCCAACGGCCTGTTCTACGTGACGCCGCAGGTTCGTCTCTACGTTCCGAAGGCCACGAGGTCGTCATCCACCTACACCGTGACCACCTACGTTTCGCCAAAGCACTCCTCCAAGGCGGTCAGGATCTACGCTTACCGTTACGCCAACGGCAAGTGGTCGACGACGCCGTACAAGTACGCCTATGCCAGCGCCTACGCGTACAACTGGACGACCACGCGTATGGTCGCGAAGCTCAGTCTGCCGAGAGGCACGTGGCGTTTCCGCGCGTACGCGCCTGCCGACAGCTACCACGCGTACACGTGGTCGGGATTCAGCAGCACCTACAAGTACTGATCTCGGACTAGGACCGAAGGACTCACCCGGCCTGCATCCGGGTGGGTCCTTCGTCAGCCCGGTAGCCCCACTCGGCGAAGCCGAGTATCATCGGTCCGCCCCCATCGTCTAGCGGCCAAGGACGCCGGCCCCTCAGGTCGGAAACAGAGATTCGAATTCTCTTGGGGGCACCATCCGATCCTTGCGGATACTGCGAGGCAGACCGCCTGCCCAGGAGTTGCCGATGACGACTCGCATCGCACGCGCGCTCACTCGCCGAGGACCCCTTCGACTGCGCGCTTTCGGCCCGCTGGCCACGCCGGCGCTCGCAGTCGCTGTTGCCCTCGCGCTGTCGCTCGCAGCGTCGCTCGCAGCGCCTCGACCCGCCGCGGCGGCCACCGCCGAGTCGTTCTCGGCCACGCATCCGTCGTCGCGCGGCGTCCTTGTGGCTCGCTCCTCGTACCCCACCGGCGCGCCTGCGGTCGTGCTCGTGAACTATGGCCGGTGGCAGGACATGCTTGGCGTAGCTCCGCTCGCCGCGGCTGCCGACGCCCCCGTCCTGCCGATCCCGTGGGCCGGCGTGCCGAGCTCGGTCGCCGAGGAGCTCCGTCGCCTTGCCCCCCAGCGGGTGTACGTGGTCGGGCCGACGGCGTCACTCTCGACGACTGTGGACGCGAACCTGGCGTCCGTGCTGCCCACCGCGACGGTCGAGCGTCTCTCGGCTTCTGATCCTATTGCGCTCGCTTCGACGCTTGCGGAGAAGGCCGTGTTCCTCGCCGGCGCTGCCCCGAAGCGGGCGTTCGTGGTGGGCTCCGGGAGCTACGCCGATGCGATGGCGTGCTCGGGGGTAGCTGCCGCAGAGCGTAATCCCGTCTTCGCGATCTCGTCCTCGCGGCGATCCGATGTCATCGAGGCCATGCGCTCGGTCGGCGTCACCGAGGTCGTGGTGATCGGCGAGCCGTCGGCGATCTCGGCGTCGATCGAGTCGTCGCTGGCGGCAGAATTCGGGCGCGCACACGTCCGCCGCCTACGTGGTGCGACTCGCGATCGCGTCGCGCTCAACGTGACCGCGGACGCGCTGAAGCGGGGGAGCGTGAGCTGGCAGTCGCCGGCGTTGGCCTCGGGCACCTCTCCTGCCGACCTGCTGCTGGCGGCGTCTCTTGCCGGCGATCGCCGAGGGCCGCTCCTCATGTCCGACCCGGGGTCCGTTTCGGATTCGGTCGCGAACTCGCTGTGGGTCATGCGTGGCTCGGTGAGTTCGCTCGCATTCGTCGGCAGCACCTCGAGTGTTCCGCCCAGGGTCAAGACGGAAGTCACCCTCGC
>CAYHCN010000167.1:0-5028 GCA_964354945.1 uncultured Eubacteriales bacterium | reverse complement strand
GACTCCCGCATCATGCCGGCGAGGTCGGGGGGCATCTCGATGTAGTCGGGGTCGACCTTGAAGTGCTTGGTCAGCAGGATCTGGGTCAGTACCTGCGAGGTTCGGCTCGTATTGGTCAGCGCGACCGTGCTGCCGCCCAGTTCGTCGACCGGTCGCTTCGACATGAGCATGATCGAGAGCACCGGCCCGTCGCTGGAGACTGAGATGTCCGGCAGCAACACGAGCTCGTCGGCGTGGCGTGCGTACTCGATTGCGGGAATCGGCGCGACGTCAAGCTCGCCGCCGATGAGCATCGTCGCGAGGTCTTTCGGTGCGGCCTTCACCAGGTCTACGTCCAGCAGCACGTCGTTCTTCACCAGGCCGTAGTACAGCGGCAAGCAGTTCAGGAACTGGATGTGTCCGAGCCGGGGCTTCACTGGACCACCTCGCCCTGGCTCGCCCATTCTCCGGTCGCGATCGTCACGTCGGCCGCGTCGCGCTCGAGGGGACCTGCATCCCACGAGGGTACTTCGGTCTCCTCGGCATAGGTGTGGACGATCCTGTAAAGCGTGTCGCGCTCAACGGGGACGTGACCCGTCTCGGCAATCATGCCGACGAGGTCGTCCTTGGACAGTGCCTCGGGCGTGGTCGCACCGGCCATGTGCGTGATCTTCTCCTCGACCACGGTGCCGTCGATGTCGTCGACGCCGAAGCACGTGGAGACCTGGGCGACCTTCAGGCCGACCATGATCCAGAACGCCTTGATGTGCGGGATGTTGTCGAGCATCAGGCGGGCGATGGCGAGCGTCTTGAGGTCGTCGAAGCCGGTGGTGCCGGGCAGGTCCTCGAGCTCGGTGTTCGCGGGGTGGAATGCCAGCGGGATGAACGCGAGGAAACCGCCACTTGCGTCCTGCTGCTCGCGCAGGCGGATGAGGTGGTCGACGCGCTCCTCGTGGGTCTCGATGTGGCCGTAGAGCATGGTGCAGTTCGTGGCGATGCCCAGAGAGTGCGCCTCTGCGTGGATGCGCAACCACACGTCGGACTTCGTCTTCTTGTCCCACGCTGCCATGCGGGTGCGGTCGCTGAAGATCTCCGCACCGCCACCCGGCAGCGCGTCGAGGCCGGCGTTCTTGAGGTCGCGCAGGACCTCGAGTGTCGGCTTCCCGCTGATGATGGCCATGTGCTCGATCTCGACGGCCGTGAACGCCTGCACGATGACGTGTTTCGGTGTCGCCTCGCGCACGCGGCGCACCATGTCGACGTAGAACTCGTAGCTCCAGTCGGGGTGCAGCCCGGAGACGATGTGGACCTCGTAGGCCCCATCGGCAGCGCCTTCTGCGGCGGCCTCGGCCACGGCGTCGAGAGTCATCTCGTAGGCGCCCTCTTCTCCAGCGGAGCGGGCGAACGCGCAGAACTTGCAGCGGTTGCGGCAGATGTTGGTGGGGTTGATGTGCCGGTTGACCATGAAGTAGACGCGGTCCCCGTTGATGCGGCGACGGGCGTGATCCGCGAGCTGGCCGATGCCGATGAGGTCGGAGCTCGCGTACAAGGCGATGCCGTCCTTACGTGAGAGACGCTCACCGGCGGCGACCTTCTCGGCGATCGACTCGAGCGCGGGGTCTTTCAGAGTGAACGAATGCATCGCTGGTCTCCCGGGACGGGTGTGGGCGGAACCGTCCCAGTCTATTCCCGAGGCTGCGCTCGACGCCACCCGGCTCGCCCGGGTCGAGGCTGTTGTGGCGGGCCTGGCGCCCGTTCGCCTGAGAGGGGCGCGCAGGGGGGGCAACCATACACAGCTGTGATACATTCTATAGGCGTTCGCTATTTGAGTTCAGGAGATGGACGCGTGCTGCACCCACCGAACGACACCCGCTCGCGCGCGGTCCCGCCCGCAGTCGGCCTCGCTGACGCGGCCGAGCTGCGCGCAGCTTCCTACTACGCGGAGGGCTTTCACTGCGGCGAGGCGGTTCTGCGAGCAGTGAACGAGGTCGGCGGCGAGAAGACGAGTCCCGACGTCACCCGGCTGGCCTCGGGCTTCTGTGCGGGGCTCGGCGGCTCGCGCTGCATCTGCGGAGCACTCGCGGGAGGGACGATGGCCCTCGGCCTCTTCTCTGGTCGGGAGAGCGCTGCCGACCCTTGGGAACCATCGTACCTCGCTGCGGCGGAACTGCGCCGGCGTTGGGTCGAGGACCAAGACGCCGAGACGTGCGACGACGTGGTCTCTCGCATCGGTGACATGGACACGCCGCGGCGCTGGGCGCATTGCACCGCGCTCGTCGGCCGCACCGCACGCTGGGTCGTCGAGATCGGGCTGTCCGAACAGACCGATCGCGCCTGAGCTTCGTCGCCGAGGCCGTCAGCTACCGCGAGCGGCTGCTCAAGTCCATCTAGGTGGAAAAGAATGGATGGCATTCGGGACGGGTACGCTCTTTGGCGACGGGAATGGCGGCCGGAGTCGAACACCGACGGTCGCCCCGACAGGGGAGGTTGCATGCGCAAGAACTGGAAGGGCGCCGCCGCGGTGTTCGCAGCGGTCGCCGTCATGGCTCTGCTTCTGGCTGGCTGTGCAGGCAACAGCGGCTCGTCGACGGGCGGTTCGTCGACGTCTGGCGGCAGCTCGACCGGCTCCGCCGAGAAGGGTCCGATCCGCGTCGGGTCGAAGATCGACGTCGAGGGCCCGGTCCTCGGTCAGATCATCCTCGGCGCGCTCGAGGCGAACGGCTTCAAGGTCGAGGACAAGACGCGCACCGGTGCGACCGACGTGGTCCGTAAGGCCTTGCTCGCCAAACAGATAGACATGTATCCCGAGTACACCGCGAACGCACTCACCGTGTTCTTCGCCGACCAGAAGATCGACCCGGCGATCCTCAAGGATGCGACAAAGACCTATGAGGAGGCGGCGAGGCTCGACAAGGAGGCCAACAACGTCATCTGGCTCAAGCCCGCCCCCGCCAACAACACCTGGGCAGTGGCGGTTCCCAAGAAGTTCGCCGACGACAACAAGATCGCATCGCTCGCCGATCTCGCCGCGTACATCAACAAGGGCGGCACGTTCAAGATCGTCGGCTCCCAGGAGTTCTTCGATCGTTCGGACGCGTTCCCGGCGTTCGCTAAGGCCTACGGGTTCAAGGTGACTCCGGACATGAAGGTCGCGCTCGCCACGGGTGACACCGCCGTCACCGAGAAGGCCGCCGCCGAGGGCGCCCAAGGCGCGAACGCGGCGATGGCGTACGGCACCGACGGCACGATCGCTGCGCTGGATCTCGTGGTTCTCTCGGATCCGAAGGGCGTGCAGCCGATCTACCAGCCGGCGCCGACGGTCAACGGCGATGTCTACGACAAGTATCCCGAGATGGCGACGATCCTCGATCCGATCTTCGCGAAGCTCGACCTCGCTACGCTGCAGGACCTCAACAAGCAGGTCGCGGTCGACGGCAAGAGCCCGAAGGCCGTAGCTGCCGCGTGGCTGAAGTCCCAGGGCTTCGTCAAGTAGCGACCGCGCTGTCGTGTCATCGCCGGTGAGCGTCGAGGGCGCGACGTCCGGCCATCGCGTCGATCGTGTCGCGGTGGCCGCGTCCGCCCTTGCCGTCGGGGTGGCGCTGGCGCTGCCGTTCGCCGAGTTCAGGCCTAATAGGATCGCGTCGGGAGAGCAGCTTTCGCTGCTGGATTCTTCCGGGCCGTGGGCATGGATCGTTTTGGCGCTGCTTGGTGCCGGCCTGCTTGCGGCGATCGCGTCGCCCACGTGGCGGAGTGCGATCCTCGCACCTCTCGGTGCTGCTGCCTTCGGGGCGGTGCTCTTCGCGGCAGGCTATGCGGCCTCCACGCTGGCTCCCGATCCGGAAGCGTCCGCGCGCGTGTCGCTCGGCGCAGGCGCGTGGGCGCTCCTCGCGCTGGCCGGGGCCGTGTGGTTTCAAGGCGTGCAGCATGGGACGCGCGCCGCGCGTGCGGCGTCACTCGCCGGCGGGCTCGTTCTCGGCGCTGCCGCCTTCGCTGTCGGCGGACTGCAGGACACCTCGCTCGCCCGCGAGTACCAGGCGCGCGCGGACATGTTCTGGCCGCTCGTGACGGGCCACGTCACACTCGCGCTCTCGGGCGTCGCCATCGCGACGCTGATCGGGATCCCCGCCGGTGTGGTGGCTGCCAGGAGCCGGCGAGTGCGCGGCATCGTCGTGCCCGCCGTCGGGCTCGTGCAGACCGTTCCGTCCCTGGCGTTGCTCGGGCTCTTGATCGCCCCGCTCGCCGCACTCGGTCTTCCCGCGATCGGCACCCTGCCCGCGCTCATCGCCCTGACGCTCTACGCGCTGCTGCCCATCGTGCGCAACACGTACCTTGGCATCTCGGCGGTGGATGAAGCGTCGCTCGACGCAGGCAGGGGCATGGGGATGAGCGACCGCCAGCTGATGCTTCGTGTCGAGTTCCCCCTCGCGATGCCGCTGATCCTCGAAGGCCTGCGCGCCGCGCTGGTGCTGATCGTCGGTATCACTGCGGTCATGGCGATCGGCGGGGCGAGAACCCTCGGTATCCTCGTGTTCGAGGGGTGGGGCGTCCAGGCCGCGGACCTCACCCTGCTGGGTGCGGTCCCCATGGTCATCCTCGCCGTCTTCGCCGACCGGGGGATGCGCGCTCTCGAACGCGTAGCCGTTTCGCCGGGCATCAGGGAGCGCGCATGATCGAGCTGCGGAACGTCACCAAGCGCTATGGCGACAAGGTCGCGGTCGACGACCTCTCGCTTGTCGTGCCCGAGGGCGAGGTCGCCGTTCTGATCGGCCCGTCGGGCTGCGGCAAGACGACGACCCTGCGCATGATCAACCGCCTCATCGAGCCGACGTCGGGGCAGATCCTGGTCGAAGGCGCCGACACCGCTGAGCTGAAGCCCGAGGAGCTGCGGCGCCACATCGGCTACGTCATCCAGTCCGTCGGGCTGTTCCCCCACCTGACCGTCGCCGAGAACGTCGCGACTGTGCCGCGGCTGCTGGGCTGGGACTCCTCGCGCACGCGAACGCGCGTGCTGGAGCTGCTCGAGCTGGTCGGGCTGCCTCCCGACGCCTA
>CAYHCN010000166.1:0-5030 GCA_964354945.1 uncultured Eubacteriales bacterium | reverse complement strand
CGGTCGATGAGCTCGTGCTGTTCGTTGAGTTCGCGGTACGGGTCGCCCATCAGCTCGACGACGAGGTCGACCATGCGAACCATGAATGGGTCGTCGACCCCCAGCATGCGGCCGTGGCGCATCGCGCGACGCATGAGCCGCCGCAGCACGTAGCCGCGGCCCTCGTTCGACGGCAGGATGCCGTCGGCGATCATGAACGGCACTGCGCGCGCATGGTCAGCGATGATGCGAAGGCTCGTGTCGCTCTTGCCGCCGGAGCCGTAGGCCACCCCGGTGATCGATTCCGCCTCGGCGAGCAGCCGGTGCAATATGTCGGTCTCGAAGTTGGACTGGACGCCCTGGAGGATGGTGGCCACCCGCTCGAGGCCCATGCCCGTGTCGATGTTCTGCTTCGGCAACGGCTCGAGCGTGCCGTCCTCATGGCGCTCGTACTGCATGAACACGAGGTTCCAGTACTCGACGTAACGGTCGCAGTCGCAACCCGGCGCGCAGTCTTCGCTATCGCAGCCGAGGGCTTCGCCCTGGTCGTAGTAGAGCTCGGAGCAGGGGCCGCACGGTCCGGTCGGACCCGCCGCCCAGAAGTTGTCCGCTGCGCCCATGCGCACGATCCGCTCGACGGGAACGGCGCTTTCCTCAAGCCACAGCCCCTCGGCTTCGTCGTCGTCCTCGAAGATGGAGGCCCAGATTCGCTCGGGGTCGAGGCCGAGGACCTCGGTCGAGTACTCCCACGACCACCGGATGGCCTCGCGCTTGAAGTAGTCGCCGAAGCTGAAGTTGCCGAGCATCTCGAAGAACGAGTGGTGTCGGCCCGTTGTGCCGATGATGTCGATGTCGGTGGTGCGTACGCACTTCTGGCAGGTCGTAGCGCGCGTGAACCCGAAGTCCTTCATGCCCAGGAACGCCGGCTTGAACTGGACCATCCCCGCCGTCGTCAGCAGGAGCGACGGATCGTCGGGGATGAGCGAGCTGCTGGGGTAGCGCGTACAACCTTTGGTCTCGAAGAACGAGAGGAAGCTCTCGCGGATCTCACTGGACTTCACTTAGGTGGTTCTCCATCCGTCGTCGGCGTCACAGCCTGAACATCTTCGCACGGCTCGTCACCTTCGTCGCATTCGTCCGCCTTGAACAGCGCTCCCTCGGCCGTAGCAAGCTGCGAATCGGTCGCGCGCTCGAAGTAGTAGATGAACACCCCTTGGAGCGCGGCGGCGATCGGGATCGCGAACAGCAGACCGGGAATGCCGAAGAGCGAGCCGCCTACCAGAAGCGAGAAGATGATCAGCGTCGGGTGCAGGTTCACCTCCGACGACATGACCTTCGGCGTGACGAGGTTGTCGGTGAGCTGCTGCGCGAGAATCACGACACCGATGCCAAGCGCCGCTTTGAGTGGCGAGATGAACAGCCCGACGAGCGCGGCGATGAGCCCGGTCACGAAGGGGCCGACATACGGGATGTAGTTGAGCACGAACGCGAGCGCGCCGAGGAGGAACGCGTACGGAATGCCCACGATGAACAGGCCGATCATCGCGATGGCGCCGGTGGACAGCGAGGCCACGGTCTGGCCGCGCATGTATCCCCCCATCGACTTGGCGACCTCGGCGAACAGCAGCTCGACGTCGGTGCGCCACTTCCCCGCGACCACGAGTATCTCCTCGCGGATGGTCGGAAGGTCGCGAAGCGCCCAGAACGAGATGACCAGCGCGATGAATCCGTCGATCAGGAGCGTGAGCGCCTGACTGCCCGCGTTCAGAAGCCAACCCGCCACCGATGTGCCGAGGGACGTGATACCGGATGCGAGCTGGGTGAACGCGGCAGTGATGAACCGGCGTGCCCACGCCGGCATCACAATTGACCGGATGCTCGTCTGCACCGACTCGATCTCCGTCTGCGCCCGCTGCAGGTACACCGGCGCCTTCACGATCAGCTCGGTGAGCTGCCGAGCGAGCAGCGGCATGATGAACGTGAAGATGAGCCCGACAAACACCAGCAGGCCAAGGATGGTGAGGGCTGCGGCGAGCCCGCGCTTCATGCCGCGGGCCTCGAGGACTCGCACCGGCCACGCAAGGAGGAACACCAGCACGAACGCCATGACGAACGGAATCAGCGCGCCGGAGATCCTCGTGAGCACGTAGCCCGCGACCCCAAGCAGCAGTAGCGCGCCGACGATCGTCCACACCTGGTACGCGCGCTGTTGCCAGCGCTCGAGCTGCCACGGGCTCGGCATGACCTACTCCTTGACGATGTTGTCGCGTAGCACTCGGAGCGTCCGCCTCAGCAGCCGGGATACCTGCATCTGCGAGATATCGAGCTGACGGGCGATCTCGGTCTGCGTCAACCCTTCGAAGAAGCGCAGGTACAGGACGCGCTGCTCTTGGGGCGAAAGCTCCTTGAGTGCCGAGCTGAGTGTAGCGCGGTCCTCGACCACGTCCATCAGCGCGTCGTCCTTGCCGATGTACTCCAGGATGCTGAAACTGTCCGAGCCGTCCCCGCCTCGATCGGTCTCCAGCGACACGAAGTTGTACGCCTCGCTCGTCTCCATCGCCTCGAGCACCTCTTCAGGAGTCACGCCGAGGTAGTCGGCGATCTCCTGGATCGACGGCGAGCGCTGGTTCTGTGCGGTCAGAGCGTCGACGGCCTGGTTCACCTTGAACGACAGCTCCTGGAGCCGCCGTGGAACCTTTATCGCCCAGCCCTTGTCGCGGAAGTAGCGCTTCAGCTCGCCGACTATGGTGGGCGTGGCGTACGTCGTGAACTCGACTTGCCGGTCGATATCGAACCGATCGATGGCCTTGATGAGCCCGATCGTGCCAACCTGGACAAGGTCGTCGACCGGTTCGCCGCGGTTGCGGAACCGGCTGGCGAGGTACTTCACCAGGTTCAGGTACATCGTGATGAGCTCGTCGCGCGCTTCCTCGTCGCCGGTCGCGCGATAGCGTTTGAACAGCTCTCGCGTGTGCTCCTTGTCCCACGACAGGGAGCGGCTCTGTTTCGGCCGCCGGCCCCTAGTCGACATCAAGCGGCTCCGGGCCCTTGATCTTGGTCACGCGGAGGTGCGCCCCGCTGTCGTCGCTCGACAACTCGAAGCGGTCGCATATCGACTGGAGGATGAACGTGGCGTACGAGGCGCGGCGCTCCGCATCCTCGTCGCTGAGCCGGGATTCGGACCCGAGGGCGACGACCAGCTGGAACTCCTCGTCAGCAACGATGAACTCCATCGTGACGTGGTCATCCTCGAGGATGGTCTCCGCCGCGTACACGAATGCCTCCTCGGCCGCGAGACGGACGTCTTCGACGTCGTCGTAGGACATCCCCATGCGGCTCGCCAGCTCTGAGGCGGTCATCCGCACCGTGCGAGCGAACTCGCCACGTGACGGCACGCTGAGTGTGACGGTGTCCCTCATGCTTCCTCCGGCTCGTCGGTCGAAGAGGTGGCGCTGTCGGACTGCTCGATTCCGCCGGGTTCTGTTTCGTTCAGCGTCGGCGGCTGAGGTGCCGCGGGCTCAATCTCGATGATCGCATCGCGCTCGTCGGCCTCAGGTTCGATCTCAGGCTCGGCTGCCTCAGGCTCCGCCTCGGCCACGAGCCCGGCCACTGTCTCAGGGGGCGCCGTCGCGATGACCGAAGGACCGTCCTCGAACTCACCCATCCGCTCGGCGTCCGCGACGTCCGCGTCCAGGTCCGCGTCCAGGTCCTCGCCCAGATCCACGTTCCGATCCGCGTCGGCATCCAGGAGGACGACTTCAGCTTGCGGCTGGTCGCTCGGCGGCTGCGGATGTCGGGCACGGCGACCTCCGCGTCGACGGAACCCGTGGCGGAATCGCTCAGCGACTTCGCTCACGAGGTGAATCGGCGCGTCGACCACTTCGCGTACCGTCTCCGCAGTGCCGGTGAACCGGTCCACGGCCCCCTCGAGCTGGTCCACGATGATGTCCACCCGGAGCAACTCCGCGTTGAAAGCGTCCACAGTTACGTCCAGCTTGTCGGCCAGAGGCGGCACGCGCTCGTCGAGGTCGTCGGCCAACTTGCGTGACGAGCGCGCGGTCCTAGCCAGCTCGATGGCAGCCCAAATGCCCACCCCGCACAGGGCGATGGCGGCTACGAGAGCGAAGATCACGAGCGGGGGGATTGCGGTGCTCACGGGCCTCCCGAAGGGGTCGAATAGCGCCGCCCCAGTGTAGCAAAGAGGCTGGCCGCACCGGACCGCTCTAGAGGGCGCCCGCCCCGATCGACCGCAAGCCTACTCGTCGCCTGACGGTTGCCGTGAGGGCGCGTCCGCCGCCTCAACGGGCGCTTCGGGCGGTGAATCGCTTCGCTGGCCCGGCGCCCCGGTGCGCTTGGCCTCCCAGCCGCGCGGCGAGGGCTCGTAGAACGCCCCCCGCTCCAAGCCATCGGGAAGATACTGCTGCTCCACGCGGGCATCCGGGTAGTCGTGCGGATAGCGATACGGACCGTACGAGTCGGCGCCGGGGCGGTGGCGGTCGCGCAGGTGGCTGGGCACCGCTCGCGCGGCTCCGTTGCGGACCTCTGCGAGTGCGGCGTCGACTGCCCGGTAGGACGCGTTGCTCTTCGGCGCGAGCGCCATGTACACCGCCGCCTGCGCGAGGTTGATGCGGCACTCGGGCCAGCCGATCGACTCGGCGGACTTGAACGCCGCGTGCGCGATCAGCAGCGCCCGGGGGTCCGCGTTGCCCACGTCTTCTGAAGCGAAGACGAGGATTCGGCGCGCGATGAACTTGGGATCCTCTCCGCCGTGGATCATGCGGGCAAGCCAGTAGACGGCCGCGTCGGGATCGCTCCCCCGCATCGACTTGATGAACGCCGAGATGACGTCGTAGTGGACGTCGCCTTCCTTGTCGTAGGGCAGGACCCGGGTCGGGCTCGCCTCGCGCACGTCACCGATGGTGACGTCCTTTCGACCGTCCCCACCTGCCGAGGCACACTCCGCAGCGAGCTCGAGCGTCGTCAGCGCGACTCGCGCATCGCCGCCCGCGGTGATGACGATGGCGTCCTCGGCGTCGGCCTCGAGCGTGACG
>CAYHCN010000165.1:0-5034 GCA_964354945.1 uncultured Eubacteriales bacterium | reverse complement strand
TTCCTGCGCGGCTTCGAAGGGTGGTTCACGGACCTGGTCGCCGATCCGACCTTCGGCGAGAACTGCCGTCCGTACAGTAGGACCGTGCCGAAGCCCTGCGGCAGAGCAAGCGACCCATCCGTAGGGACCGAGATCACCATCAGCAGGTCATTGGGGGTGAGGCCGCTCGCGCCCAGGGCGACCGCCTGCTCGAGGTTGCTCGTCGCAAGCGCCGTCCACTCAGGCTCGGTCTCTCCGCTGCGCCGAGCCCGGCTCACCCGGAAGGTATCGCCCGCATCGAGCACGATCAGGCTGCCTCGTGACGCAGCGGCCGCCTTC
Organism: uncultured Eubacteriales bacterium; assembly: GCA_964354945.1. Taxonomy (GTDB): domain Bacteria; phylum Actinomycetota; class Coriobacteriia; order Anaerosomatales; family CAVXGS01; genus CAVXGS01. Next base: position 4,716 of record CAYHCN010000165.1, on the reverse strand, counting down.
TCCGACGCGGAGCTGTACGCAGCGTCGAAGGCGGCTTCATCCGTGCGGATGCCGTAGGGCGCGGCCTCGTCCGACGCGAGCAGGCTCTCCCCCACACGCCCCCACGGCACGACAGCGTCCACGTTCGCGGCACCGACGCCCGCGGGGCGCTCGAGGTTGCGGGCCAGGTTCTCGCCCCAGTCGGAGTTCCCGACGGACGCGACTCCGGCACCCGACGCTTCGAACGATGCCGAGAGCAGGCCGAGACGTGCGCCCAGCGACGCCTCGTCCTGTGCCCGCTGCGCGAACGCATTGCCGAGGTAGACCACGTCGGCGCCGCCGACGGGCCGGCCGTAGAGGGACTCGTAGGCCAGACTCGCCTCTCGGCCCTCGACGGTCTCGCTCGCGTCGAGTGCGGCCTGCGCGCCAAGCGCCGGCGTCGTCCACGTGCCCGCCGAGAGCGTCAGCGCAGCCTGCGATGGCACCGATATCTTCGTCGCCTCACCGCGCTGCCGCTTCACCACCACGTTGCCAAGGGTCCCTCGGCGAAGGATGTAATCCAGAGTCGGCGCGTCGTGGGTAGTGACGCGTCCCCAGTCAACGTCGGTCGCGAGCACGATCACTACCCGACGGGCGGCGGGACGGGAGGCTTCGGCAGGGCTCGCGGCGGTCAGCGATGCGAGGGCGCCAACGACCAGAAGCGCGACAAGAACGAGTGCGACGGCGGACCGTCCCCGCCCTCGGCGGGGCAACGCTCGAAGAAGGTCCGTTCGTTGCGGGTGCTTCACGGGCAGCTCCTACGCGTCGGCACGCGGTGCCGACAAGCGGGTCCTCGTCCTAGAGGCGGGGATCGCCGGCGCCCGCAAGATAGCGGCGTGGCGTGCCCGAGCCGAGTATAGCGAAGGCGGGTGGCGCAACTGCGGTTGGCTACAATGTGTTTCGCCCGCAGACCTGCTCGGTCAGGCCACCACCTCGGAGGCAGCTATCTCACGCCCGTCCATCGCGCGCTCGACCGCGACCATGTCCACGGCGACCCTCGTGTCGCGGGTCACCGGCTTCGTGCGCATGTGGGCGATGGCGTTCGCGATCGGCGCAACCGGTCTCACGTCGGCGTACAACCTCGCCAACACCATCCCCAACATGGTGTTCGAGCTGCTAGCGGGCGGCATCATCGCGTCGCTGTTCATCCCGATGTACCTCGAGGTCCGCGAGAGGGACGGTGCCGAGAGCTCGGCGGTGTTCGCCAGCCACCTCATGACGCTCACCGTGCTGGGCCTCGGTGCGATCAGTCTGCTCGGCACGTTGGTCCCCCAGCTGTTCGTGTGGACACAGACGTTCACTCCGGCCGCACGCCAGTCGACCGCCGTCATCGAGTCGGCGAACTTCTTCTTCGCGTTCTTCGCAATCCAGATCGTGGTCTACGGCGCGGGATCCATCCTGTCGGGACTCCTGAACGCCCACCGACAGTACCTGTGGCCCGCGCTCGGCCCGGTGTTCAACAACGTCGTCGTGATCGCCGTGTTCCTCGGGTTCGCGTTCGCGACGAAGGGGCACGTGAGCAAGCCTGCGCTCGTATGGCTGGCCGCGGGCACGACTCTTGGCGTCATCGCGATGTACGCCGTCCAGGTACCGTCGCTCAAGAAGACCGGCGTCAGGCTGCGGCCGGCGCTCGACTTCAAGGACCGCGACGTGCGCCGGCTGCTGATACTGGCGATCCCGACGGTCATCTACGTCGCCACGAACCTGCTGGCGTTCTCGTTCCGCAACGCCTACACCCTCTCGGTCAGCAAGGTGGGCATCGGCGTCCTCAGCTACGCGTGGACCTTCGCGCAACTCCCCTACGGCATCGTCGCCGTGTCCCTGGCCACCGCGGTGTTCACCGAGCTGGCCCAGTCGGCGAGCCGTAGTGACATGCCCGAGTTCAAGCGGCACTTCGGCTCGGGTATCCGGGCGACGGGTGTGCTGATGCTGCCGATGTCCGCGCTGCTGTTCGCGCTCGCCGTGCCCATCGTGTCCTTGTTGCGGGTCGGCCGGTTCACTGCCGGAGCGGTCGAGCCGGTCGCTCAGGCGCTCCAGTGGTGGGCGATAGGACTCGTGTTCTTCGCAGCGATGATGTTCCTGCTGAGGACGTTCTACTCCCTGAAGGACACACGCACGCCGATGCTTCTCAACCTCGCGGTCACCGCCGTTCAGGTCGCGCTGTACATCGTGCTTACCACCGGGGTGGGAGCGTGGAACGGCCTGGGCATCAACGGCATCCCGATCGCCGAGACGATCACGTGGGGCCTGCGGACGCTGGGCCTCGCGATCATCCTTCGCCGCAAGATCCACGGCTACGACGCGAGTGGCGTGCTGCGGGTCTACGTGCTGATGACGATCGCATCGCTCGGTGGCGGTGCGGTAGCCTACGCAATCGCCGCTGTGCTCGGCACGTACGTGAGCGGCGTGGGCGGTGCGCTGTTGCAGATCGCTGTCGGCGGGATCGTCGGCCTCATCGTCGCGTTCGCCCTCGGATCGCTGTTCCGCGTACGCGAGGTCCGCACGGCGACCGCCTCGCTCGTGCGGCTCGTGTCGAGGCGCTCGGCGTGACCACCATCGCGTGCCTGATCGCCGCCCACGAGGAGGCTGAGCGCATCGCCGAGACGGTCGCCGCCGCTCGCGCCATCCCCGGTGTCGAGCGCGTCGTGGTGGTCGACGATGGCTCCGAGGACGACACCGCCGACCTTGCTGACGCGGCGGGGGCGAAGACAGTGCGGCTGGTGTTCAACGTCGGCAAGGGCGCGGCACTGGAGACAGGTGCAGCTCGCGTCGCAGATGCCGACGTCGTCCTGCTACTGGATGGCGACCTGGGGGCCACCGCCGCCGAGGGGGCACTCCTGCTCGCACCGGTCGTCGCGGGCGAGGCCGACGTCGCGATCGCAACCTTACCGCGGCCCTCCGCACCGGCCGGATTCGGTCTGGTGAAGCGCCTCGCAAGGTGGGGCATCCGCCGCTACGGGCGGCCGGCGCCCGGCTGGGAACCCACCGCCCCCCTCTCCGGACAACGCGCTTTCAGCGCGGCAGCATTCGAGGCGGCGCGGCCGTTCTCGGGAGGCTATGGCGTCGAGGTGACGAGCACCATCAGGGTGCTGCGCGCGGGCATGCGCGTCGCCGAGGTCCCCACTACGATGGCGCACACCGCCACCGGTCGCGACGTGAGGGGGTTCGTGCACCGCGGCCGACAGTTCACCCAGGTGGCCGTGGCGCTGCTGAAGATCGCGTTGGGGCGCTAGCCAACAGCGGTCAGCCGGGTCAGCCAGCTCGCGGGAAGCCTAGCGAATCTCCGGGACTTCAGCCGGGTCCGGGAACGGCGCGATCGTGCCCTGCCCTACGCCGTAGAACCCCGGCTCGAGGCCCGACAGCAGCGCCACGAGCGTGTAGCGTCCCGCCTCAGTCCCCAGCGTATCGAGGGCACCAAGCCCTTCGGCGTTCGCTTCGGCGGCGAGGTTGCTCTTCGAGCCCCGGGGCTGCCCCCCGACCGCGGCCTTGCTCTTGTTCTGGAGCTCGACAGCCACCGCGAGCGCGCCGGGATCCGCCTTGCCGTCGAACGTCGTAAGATCGACGACCCCGCCGAACCCGGCGGCAGGAACGTCGGGGGCATCGAAAGCGTTGTTGTCCACGAGCGCTTTGGTGACCGGACCCGGCGCGCCAGTTGCCCACTCCTCGGCCAGTGCCTTCGTGGTCGCGGGCAGCAAGTCGCCCTCGGGCGCCGTGCCCAGCGCCGCGGCGACGGCGGTCGCGACCGCCGAGTCATCGAGCCCCAGGCGCGGCTTGTCGAGCGTGACGATCACCGGCGTGCCGCCTGCGTCGCGGATCGCGGCTTCGGTGGCCGAGAGTCCTTCGACCTGGCCCGCGTTGGTCAGCACCAGCACGCTCGTGCCCTTGAGCCGCTCGGCGACGGCGGCATCGACCATCGACTGAGACAGCCGTTTCTCCAGGTCGAGGTCCTGGTTCAGCGTCTGGTTCTGGGTCTTGAGCTTGCCGTAGTCCGTCCTGAGGCTCTGGACGAGCGCCGCACGCTGCCTCGTCACCACGCCGCTTTGCACGGTGATGCCGCCGAGCAACAGGCCGAGCGACAGTGCAAGGAACACGGCCACGAGCGAGGCGATGTGGTAGCGAAGGTTGTACACCGTCCGAAGTCCTTCCGGTTACACGCCGAACCACGCACGAAGACGCAGCATCAGCAGTTCGAGAGCGTAGCGCGCCGTCGGCGAGATTACGAACAGCGCCGTGACGACGACGAGTGCCGCGCCCACGAGGACGAGCATCTCCATCGCGCCGGCGGTCGAGCGGTACAGTTTGCTCACACCCTTGGCGTCGACGAGCCTCGGACCGACCTTCAATCGGACCAGGAAGGTCGATGCCATGCCACCGCGGCCCTTGTCGAGGAACTCGACGAGGTTCGCGTGTGTACCGACCGCGACGATCAAGTCGGCTCCCGCCTCCCACGCCAGCAGTAGCGCGAGGTCTTCGCTCGTACCTGCAAGCGGCCAAGTCCGAGAGGGCAGCCCGAGTTTCTCCACACGATCGAGCCCGAGCGTCCGGCCATCTGCGTAGGCGTGAACGATGATATCGGACGCGCCGCGAAGCGCATCGTCGGACACGGAGTCCATATCCCCGATGATTATGTCCGGTTTGAACCCCTCTTCGAGCAGCGCGTCCGCGCCACCGTCCACGCCGATGAGCACCGGCCGCACG
>CAYHCN010000164.1:0-5043 GCA_964354945.1 uncultured Eubacteriales bacterium | reverse complement strand
GTACCGTCCCACCAGCGTCACGAGCAGCATCTGCACGATGGCGACCATCACGTATGGCGTCACCTTGCCCACGAGGTAGTCGCCCCTGCCGATCGGCGTCACGAACATCTGCTCGAGGGTCCCCCGCTCGCGTTCGCGCACCACCGCCTGAGCCATGATCGACATCATCGAGATCAGCAGGATGGTGGCGAGCAGCGCCGGGATCATCGTGTTCACTGCCGAGAGCGTCGGATCGAACATCACCCGCACGCGCGCGTCTATGCCCGGTCCCGACAGCTCGATGCCCTGCGCCTTCAGCCGCTCCTGGTTGAACGCTGAGATGATCTGGGCGGCGTACCCGCTGGCCACCGAGGCGGTCTTGCTGTCCGACCCGTCCACGACGATGCCGATCGGTGTCGTTTCGCCGCGCTCGAGCTTGTCGGCGGTCCCCTCCGGGATCACCAGGGCGACCTTCACGTCGCCCCGGTCGAGCAGCGGCTGGAGCTGCCGCTCGTCGGAGGGCCTCGCCGAGACATCGAAATACCCCGAGCTCTGGAACGACTGCGCGAGCTGGCGCGACACGGCGGTCCGATCGAGGTCGACCACCGCGGTGGAGAGGTTCTTCACGTCCGCGCCGACCACGTAGCCGAACAGGATGAGCTGCATCACCGGCATGATGAACAGCATGCGTAGCAGCAGCGGGTCTCGGCGGAGCTGCACGAACTCCTTCCAGATGAGCAGGCGGATCCGCTTGGGGTTCATCGGCGGGCCCGCCTTCCGTACAGCGCCGAGGCGATGACGATGACGATCACCGAGTACACCGCGAGCTGGGCGAGCTGCTGCCACAGCTCGGCGAAGCCCGCGCCCTTCAGGAAGACCCCGCGCGCTATCACGATCATGTAGCGGCCGGGGAACAGGTAGCTCACGCCACGCAGCACCGCAGGGATCGACTCGAGTGGGAACGCGAAGCCGGAGAGGATGAACGCGGGGAGGAACGAGATCAGGAGCGCGGTGATGTTCGCGGACTCGAGGCTCGGCGCGACCGCCGAGATGATGAGCCCGAGGCCCAGCGCTGCGAACACGAACACCACCGACGCCACAGCTAGGAACGGCACGCTGCCTCGAAGCGGGACTCCGAACACCAGCATTCCGACGGCGGTGATGGCGATCATGTCGGCGAACGCGAGGATCGTCCACGGGAGCAGCTTGCCGATCATCAGTTCCCACTGGTGCAGCGGGCTCACCAACATCTGCTCCTGGGTGCCCTGGTCGCGCTCCCGCACGAGCGTGACGGCGGTTTGCTGGACGGTGACGATCATGATGATCACGACCATGAGTCCCGGGATCAGGAAGTCCGAGGATCGCCGCTCGGGGTTGTACCAGGTGCGCACCCTCGGCTCGAGTCGCCCGATACCCGAGATGTCGATGCCTTGGCGGTCGGCCCAGTCTGCGAGGACCTGCTGGCCGTAGGCCTGGTTCAGCGCGACGGCATACGCCTGACCCAGCTGCGCGGAGTTCGGCTCGCTGCCGTCGACCAGAACCGCCACCGTCGCCTTCTCCCCCCGCGCGATGGAGCGGCCGAAGCCGGGCGGCACCACGACGGCGATGCGCGCGACGTTGCGGTCGAAGGCGCGGTCCACTGCGGCGAGGTCGTCAACGCTTCCGAGCACGGTGAAGAACTCCGCCGAGCGGTAGGTGTCCAGGTAGGTCCTGCTTGCGGCGGTGCGGTCCTGATCGACGATCACGGTGGGGACGTTCTTCACGTCGAAGCTGATGGCGTAGGCGAAAAGCAGCAGCTGGGACACCGGGATGATGAGCACCGCGATCAGGATGCGGGGGTCGCGGCGCAGATGGATGAACTCCTTGCGCGCGATTGCGAGGATGCGTGTGAGCGCGTCTCTCACTCGGCGGTCACCTCGTCGACCGGCAGGCCGTCCGCGTCCCGCTGCGGGGCGTCGCTCTCGGCGAGGTAGGCGAACACCGTCTCCATGTCGACGCGAGTCTCGCGAACGTCGGTGACCTCCGTGCCGAGCGAGGCCAGCGCGCCGCGCAGCTCTTCGGCACCAGGCCCCTTCTGGGCCGAGAGCACGCGCACGACTTCGCCGAACAGGTGGGGCGAGGACACCCCGCCGACGTGCTCGAGTTCGGCCAGCGCCGCGCGGGGGTCCTCGGCGACGATCTCGAACAGGCGGCCGGGAACGAGCGCCTTCACCTCGGTGGGCGTCCCGCGATGGCGGATCTGCCCGCCTTCCATGAACGCGACGTCCGTGCACCGCTCGGCCTCGTCCATGTATGGGGTCGCGACGAGCACCGTCTTGCCCTGGCGATGCAGTCCCGCGATGATCCGCCAGAACTCGCGGCGGCTCACCGGGTCGACGCCGGTCGTCGGCTCGTCGAGCAGCAGCAGGTCGGGCTCGTGCATCAGCGTCGCCGCGAGCATGAGCTTCTGCTTCATGCCCCCCGAGAGGTACTGGGCCTGTCGGTCGGCGAACTCGGTGAGTCCCATGCTGGCGAGAAGCGCGTCGGCGCGTTCCCGTCGGACGTGCGGCGGGACCGCACGAATGGTCGCGAAGAAGTCGAGGTTCTCGGCGACGGTGAGGTCGGGATACATCGAGAACCGCTGGGACATGTAGCCGATGCGCGGGGTGACTCGGCGAGGCGCCGAGGAGACCGACTGACCGAACACGAGCGCATCACCGCCATCGGGAGGCAGCACCGTCGCGAGCATGCGGATGAGCGTCGACTTCCCCGCGCCGTCGGGCCCGAGCAGCCCGAAGACGGCCGCAGGGGGGACCGCGAGGTCGATCGCGTCGACCGCGCGGACGTCGCGGAACGAATGCGAGAGCCCGCGGGCCTCGATCGCGAGCGTGTCCGACGATTCGGTCACTCGAATGCCACGTCGACGGGCATTCCGGCTTTGAGCTCGCCGCTCGGGTCGGTGATGCGGACCCGAGCCTCGTAGACGAGCTTCGTGCGCTGGTCCTTGGTCTCCACGTTGTTCGGGGTGAACTGGGCGGCTGCCGCCACGAACTCGACGCGTCCGTTGTACGTTCTCGACGTGGAGTCGGTCGTGATCGTGGCGGTCTGCCCCAGCTTCACCGTGCCGATCTCGGTCTCGGGGATGAACACCCGAACGAACAGCTCGGTGGGATCCGAGATCGTCGCAAGAGTCTTGCCGGGGCTGGCGTTCTGACCGGCGTTCGTGGTCACCGAGACGACGGTCCCGGCGTGCGGCGCGGTGATCGTCGCGTACTTGAGCTGGACCCTCGCCAGCGACACCGCGGTGCGCGCCTGGTCCAGGCGAGCTTTGGCCGCCCGCACGTCAGCGCTCGTACCGGTGTCCTTCGCCTGGGCCACGGCGGCCTGGGCCGCGCGGACGGCGTCGTTCGCCTGCCTGACCTGGAGCGTCAGCGCTGCGGTGTCGAGCAGGACGATGGCCTCGCCCGCGTCGACAGTGTCACCCTCGGAGATGGTGACCGTCTCGACGCGCCCGGCGAGTGAAGACGCGACCTGGTACTCGGTGGCCTCAACCGTCCCGCTCACGGTGTTGCGCTCGGTCGCTTGTCGCTGGGTGGCGTACCACCACACCCCTGCGATCGCGGCTGCGACGAGCAGCACCGCGATGATCGGGACTACCCGGCTGCGTGCCCCGTTTCCGTTCGCCATCTCGCCCTCACTCTTCCTCGATCGTCTTCGTCATCGGCCGTGCCGCGTTCGGCGGCCGCGTGCCTGCTCGACCCGCCTACTTCGTCAGCGCCTTCCCGAACCGCGCAGAATGCTGATGTCCACCGGTGTGCCCGGGGGCAGAGCGGGCTGTCCCGAGTCGAGCGTGATCTCGATCGGGATCGCCCTCGTGAGATGTACTTCCTTCGTCGCCGAAGATGTCGGCGGGTAGTCCGCGCGTGCGGCGATACGTGTCACCTCGCCGCGCGCTACCTGGCGCGTCCAGTCGGTACTGACGTTCGCCTTGGCGCCGACCGACACCACCGGCAGGTCGACAGGTGCAAGCCACGCCTCGACCCTGCTCGGTCCCGTCTTCCGTATCTGGGCGACAGTGGCCCCCGGCGCGATAACATCGCCTTCCGAGACCACCGAGACGACGACTCCATCGACGGGGGAGGTCAGCTCGGCGAGGGATCGCTGGTACCGGGCGAGATCGATGCCGACCGCCGATGCGCTCGCGGCAATCCGCGCGAGCTTGCGCAGGTGACGCAGCTGCGTCCGGGCGTCCGAGACCTTAGCCGAAGCGGACGACAGCTTGCCGAGCCCGCTTTCCGCTTGAGCGATGCCCGCGTCGATGCGAGCGATCGCCGATTGGAGCTGTGCGATCCCTGCTCGGAGCTTCGCGGGACTGGGAATCCCCCCGGGAGGGGCGCCTGGGGGAAGCCCGCCCGTGCCGCCCCCGGGCGTGGAGGTCGGGATGCCGCCGGGGGGCATGGTCGTGGGGATGCCGCCGGGCGGCATCCCGCCGCCGGGCAGGCTCTGAATCCGCTTCAACGTGGCTTCGAGCGTCGCGAGCTGGTCGGCCAGCCGCGCCCGGGTCGCCCGAAGTTCGGCGATCGTCCCCCGCACCGTGGAGCGCGTCGAGGCGATATCGGCGCGGGTGGTCGCGAGCTCGTCCAAAGTCGCGTCGATCACCGGTACCTTCGCTTGGGCGACCCTTTGCGCCGCCTGCGCCGCCTTCACGTTCGCGTCGAGCAAGTCGGTGTCGAGCACCGCGATGAGCTGGCCCGCGGCGATGGGGTCGCCAGGGCGAACCCTCACGGATCGCACACGGACGAACGAGCCGAGCCCGGTGATGCCGGTCGCGCTCGGTGTGGCGCTCCGCGAGCCGCCCGCGCCCCCCGAGCCGGTGCCGCCCGGGCCGCCGCCCGGGGTGCCGAATCCGGCCTCGAGGTCGGGGCCGGGAGTCGGGATCGACGGCGCCTGGACGCTCGCCATGTTCTCGGCGACGTTGCCGGAGAGCGTGACCCAGTCACCGCGGCCGCACCCGCTGGCAGCGACGCATCCAGCGAGCAGCAGAACGGTGAGCGTGTGAAGCACGAGGCGGCGGAAGCTGTCGCT
>CAYHCN010000163.1:0-5052 GCA_964354945.1 uncultured Eubacteriales bacterium | reverse complement strand
AGCCGCAGTGGGCGCCCATTCGAGCTCTTCCCGCCGACGCCGTACCCCAGTCCGTTCAGCATCCGCATTGCGTCGAGCGCCGGCTCGAAGGTGCCGGCGCCGCGCTGGGCCTCGAAGACGTCCCGCTCGGCCGAGGGGAAGGATCCCAGGATACTCACGCCGTGCTCGGCGAAGAGCGCGGGAAGCCCGGCCGAGGCGGGCTGGAGAAGCGACACGAGATTCGTTCGAACGCGGACGGCGAGTCCTGCGTCGGAGAGGGTCAGGATCATCTCGGCGAGGCGAGGGTAGAGCTCAGGCGATCCGCCGGTGATGTCGACGACGTCGGGTCGCGCAGCGAGCGCGAGCTCGAGGGCTCGTTCGCACACGGCGTCGGCCATCACCTCGAGACGGTTGGGCCCCGCGGCCTGGTGGCAGTGTACGCACGTCAGATCACACCGCTTGCCGACGTTCAGCATCAGCACGCCGAGCCCGTCGGCGTAGACCGCTGACGGGTGGTGGGTTGCGACGAGTTCGGCGAAGGTGCTCACGTGTTCATCGTATCAGCCGAGCTGGCGCGCAGAGCACGTGGCCCGCGCAGCGCGCGGAGCAGTTGTCGCTCGCGCGCGTAGCGCCGATAGTGACTGCGCCGGGCCCACGTACGGCCATGCGGTGTGCCTCGCAGGGTGCCTGCGACTCGAGAAGAGGGACGAGATGCCCGAAACCATTCCGATGCACGTCGGCGAGCTGCTTCCGGAGGAGATCCGCTGGATCCTCGGCACGCTTCCCTTGGACCTCACGTACGTCGATGACGGCAACACCGTCCGGTGGTACTCGCCCAATCGCATCTTCAACCGGCAACCGGCCGATATCGGGCGGGATGTCCTTCAGTGCCACTCCGACGGAAGCCGGCCGGGTGTCGCGCGTCTCATGGACGAGCTTCGCGACGGGATTCGGGACGTGGCCGAGTTCCTCGAGCAGTCGAAGGGCCGACTCGTCCAGGTACGCTACTTCGCGCTGCGGGACGAACACGGTACCTACCGAGGCGTTCTCGAGATGGCGCAGGAAGTAGGCGACGTGTGGCCCCAGGCGGAGGCTTAGGCTGGATCAACCCCGCGGTCACCGGCGCGGGCCCGGGTGCGGGCACCGGCACCGCAGCGCCGGCACCTGCCTACGGCGACAACAGGTCCGGACGGGTGGCCCGGATGTGCTCGGCGAGGCGGCGGTCCTCTTCACCGATGTGATGCGTGAGCCAATCTCGGAGGAACGTCGCCAGCGTGATGCCGAGCGTCAGTTCGCCTGAGAGGTACTTGCTCGCGAGCGAAGCGGTCTGCTCGGCGAGCTCCAGGTGGAGATCATGGTGGCGCTCGAGGTCGGGGTATGCGACGTCGGCCATCAGCCCCTCCTCGTCACCGAAGTGCACCGCCGTGTATCGCTGCAGCCGATACAGGATTCCGCCGAGGACCGCGATGTCGTTGTGGTCGTGGATGGCGTCGTGCAGCTCGTTCACCGCCGCGAACAGCTCGCGGTGCTGGCCGTCGACCATCAGGTTGCCCGTCTCCAGGGCCGGATCCCACTCAGCGAACGCCACGGATCGCTCCTTCGTCTGGTCCGTTCGATACTCCCGGCGAGGGTGCCGAGGCGCCCCCCTCGAAGGTCTGACATGGGGTCAGCACGTCTCGTGCCTCATTGACCCGACGCGCCGCAGTCGCCGCATACGGCCCGCCGGGCGTCATGCGACGTCACGGCGTTCGTTGCTCCACGTTGTCGCCCCCTGCTATAGTCGCCGTTGCGCTTCGCGCGGGTATGACCCGCTTGGCGACCGGAGAGTTGCCGGAGTGGCTGAACGGGCGCGACTGGAAATCGCGTGTGCGGGTAGACCCCGTACCCAGGGTTCGAATCCCTGACTCTCCGCCATCAACGAACGATCAGGGCCGCCCCTCGAGGCGGCCCTGCTGCTTGCAGGTGCAGCCCCGGATGTGACGGTCCGGGCTCGCGCTGAAGGCCGTCGCGCTAGATGCCTTCTTCTGCGGTGATCCGGCCGCTCCCAGCGGCGGCCTTGAACGCGGCGTAGTCCCGATCGTTCTGGTCTGCGTACCCCGCAGCGAACTCGCGAATGGCCCGATCGAAGACGTCGCTCTTGCCGAGGTAGGCCGCAATCGCGATTGGGTCGCCCGAGCGCGCGTGTGCCCTCGCGAGCGTCCAGCCGCACATCTGTGCGTAGAGCTCCAGGGCGCGAGAGTTCATCACCTCGACGTCTGCCGAGGCCTTGCCATCCCACAGCTGGCGGAGGTAGTAGTCGCGTTGAACGTCGTCGACTCCTTTGACCCGCACCCAGCCGAGAAGGATGTCGCTCGTCGCTTGCATCAGCCGCTGCCCCTCGACGACGCGCTGCCCGTGGTTGCGCGCCGTACTCGCGCCGAGGAACTCCTCAAGCACGGAAGGCTGGGCCTCCTTCACCTGGAGGAAGAGGGGATCATCGTTGTCTCGACCCAGCATGAGCGCTATCCATGCGCGCGCGCCGACGCTTCCTACGCCAACCACCTTGCGGGCGAGGTCGACGAAGCGAAAACGCTCGAAGAGCTTCCGCCGGTCGTTCTGCAAAGTCGCGCGATACGCCCGAAGCACCTTGCGCAGTTCGCCCACGAGGGCCGCACGCTCGATGTCCGAGAACAAGTCGTCCACGGGGACGACCAGGGGCGGGTTGGCGCAGATTCTTGGCTCGCCGTCGACCACGTGCGTCAGCTTCTCCATCGCACGCATGTTGTTCTTACCGCGCGCCTTCTCGAGATTCTTCTCCGCTCGTTTGGCGATCTTGGGTCTCGCTTCCCGTTGAAACTCGGCGATGATCGAGTCGATGTCGAGATGGGCGTACCACACATCAAGCGTGGGCATGCCCGCGAATCGCGCCATCGCCTCTCGGTAGGTCCGGACTGACTTGAGCACGACCTTGTCGCGATCCTTGTCGCTCAGGCTTCTCGAACGTGCAGCAATCTCGAAACTCGTGGTGAGGCGCTTCACGTCCCACTCCCACGGGCCTGGCAGCGTCTCGTCGAAGTCGTTGATATCGAACACGAGTCGACGCTCGGGTGAGGCGTACCCACCAAAGTTGGACAGGTGCGCGTCTCCGCAGGCCTGCACGAACAGCCCGGAGTTCGCAGTCGACGCTAGGTCCGCAGCCATGATGTACGCGGCGCCACGGTAGAACGCGAACGGCGACGCGAGCATGCGCCCGTTGCGGATGGGTACCAGCTCGGGAACCCGGTTCGCTGCCTGCGACTCGAGCATCTCGACCGGATCGCGACGGTCGGCTGCGGGCTGCCACTCAGCGTGACCGGCTCGTGGTGACTCGCTCCTCGCGGCCTTGCCCCGTGCGACTCTCTCGTCGGCAGAGAGGTGCTTGATGACTCGGACGCGAGCCCGACGAGGAGCAGAGGCGTCATCCACGACCTCGGTCAGGGGTTGCGCCGCTCCCGGGGTATCGCCGTCGTTCGACGCCCTCTTGGCAACCATGGTGTCTCCATCCTTTGTGACGCTGATGACATGCGTACGAGTGTCTATTCCGCAAGCCCCGCACTCTCGGGCTGGTCGGCAGAGGGAGGCGATTCCTTCGTTGTCGGTCGCGGTCGCACGGCGCGAACGGCATGAGTGAGCAGGAATGCCGAAAGCGTCGCGAACATCCCCAGCGCTGCGAGTACGACGAGTGCTGCGCCGAGCTCGATCAGCGCGAAGCTCACAGAGCCCTCGGAGCCTTCGATCGCCAAGCTGATGATGACCACGGCCGAGTAGCCGGCGGCGACCAGCCAGACGCCGAGGGCGGCCAGGCCCGTGATGACCGTCGCTTTGCCGAGCACTTCGCGCAGCGTGCGCGGAGGGCTCTCGTGCTGCTCGTGGTCGTGATCGTCCACGCCAGGAATCCCCCCGGAGTCTCGGCATTACGCTAGCGTCGTGGGGCCTGCTCCGCAATGAAGGTTAGCGGGTGCGGGAGTCTGACGCAGCAGTCTCTCATCGGTAAGAGCGCACCGACGCTGGAGGACTACGCGTCGGTCACCCCCTGGGACTCCTCCGCGGCTTCGAGTCCCTCGCCGTGCTCGAGAAGCGGCGTGGTGCGGCTTCGCCCGATATTGGCGACGAGGACGGCGACCACGGTCACCAGATACAGCTGGCCGAGGAGTGCCTCGGTTGTCGAGAGCATGCGTCCGAGGTTGCTGCTAGCGGTCAGGTCGCCATAGCCGACCGTCGTTTGCGTCACGAGGCTGTAGTAGATGAAGTCCGCAGGTCCGACCGGACGCGAGGCGATGAAGAACGCGTCGGCGGCGGTCGCATGCTGCTGCACGGCATCGGGCTCCATCGCGTTCAGTACGCCGGCCTGGGACGCACCGACGCTCATGAACACGACGGCGAAGAACAGCCCGATCAGCAGGTAGATGTCTGCGGCCCCGGCAATCGTGCCGATGCTGACGGTCATGTGCTTGAGCAGTCGACGCGCGATGACCAACGGCGTGACGATGCTCAGGACGATCATGGCGACGAAGAACCCGAGGCGGGCGAGGCCGTTGTAGTTCAGCAGTTCGGCGGCGGCGACGCCGAGGAAGGCGAGGCCGACGACGACCCTGCCCAGGAAGACCGCCTTCGGGCCTGCGTCCGAGGTCGAGAGCGTGACCGCGAGGGTGAGCGACATGAACGCGAGGGGCACGAGAATGCCGAACGTCCCGTCGCCAAGGAATGCACTCGATATCAACGTCGCCAGGATGAGGAAGAGGACGAGAACGTAGCGGTCCTGTCTCACGAGCCGTCTACCCGTGCGCTGTGCGCGTTCGGTGAAGCTCCCTTCCGCCATCCGCTGTCCTTCCCGAACCGTGTGCACATTCGCGTATGAGCATAGCGGAGCGCTTGGGGAGTCGTTGCTGCGCTAGCGCGCGGTGGCTGCACTGCGCTATTGCGCCCGCGCTCGGTCGCGGCGTGTCGCCGCGCGGAGGGGCGGAGGAGTGGGTTGATTGCGGCGGTCTCGAACCGTTTCACCGGGCTGCCCGGAGCCCCTCCCGGTCCCGCTCGGCTAGGCCCGCTCTCCGGGTA
>CAYHCN010000162.1:2271-5068 GCA_964354945.1 uncultured Eubacteriales bacterium | reverse complement strand
TCAACGAAGACATCCGGAGGCACTTGTGGCGCTCGAGGGCAACCTCAAGGACTTCACCCTTGCTGATATGTTCCGTCTGCTCGCCAAAGGGCAGAAGACGGGTACGCTGCACGTCGCTCGCGACGGAGCCGAGGGACGCATCTGTTTCAAGGACGGCGCCGTCATCTTCGCCGCGTCGGAGGGCCACAAGGACAACCTCGGCAAGCGGCTCGCCCGCGCGGGCATCATCTCGGACAAGCAGCTCCGTCAGGCGCTCGGCCTTCAGAAGATCCAGAAGAAGGAGAAGGCGGGACGTCGGCTCGGCCAGATCCTCATCGATGAGGGCTACGTCGAGCAGCCCGTGCTCGAGGGATTCGTCCAAGACCAGATCTCGGACGCGCTCTTCGAGATGTTTCGGTGGGACGAGGGTCAGCTGCGCTTCGAGCCCGACGAGGCGTGTGAGGACGAGGACATCGGCCTCGCGGTCTCGGTAGACGCGCTGATCGCGGATGCCGAGAAGCGTCTGGATCAGTGGAACCGCATTCTCGAGAAGATCCCGTCGATGGACACGCGGTTCGCGATGTCGTCGGCGCCGGGCGAGCGGCCCATCGACATCCACCTCAAGCCCCGCGAGTGGATGGTGCTGTGCTACCTCCACGGAGGGCGTAGCGTGGCAGAGCTTGTCGAGGCCACGGGCTACAACGACTTCGAGACGGCCAAGACGCTCTACGCGATGCTCGCCTCCGGCCTGATCGAACAGGTCGGCTCCGCCAGCGGCGCCGAGTAACCGGCCGACGCCGATGGCCCCGACCGGCACTCCACTCTCGAAGGATCTGGGCCCCGAGGAGTTCGGTCGCTTCCGCGACTGGATCCACCGGCACGCCGGCATCTTCCTCGAGGACCAGAAAGCCGACCCGCTGCGCATCTCGCTCGTTGCCAGGGCCACGCGTCACGGGTTCACCGACTTCGACGAGTACTACCGGCTGCTGGTCAACGACGAGGCCGAGTTCAAGGAGCTCCTCAACCTCATCACGATCAACGAGACGAGCTTCTTTCGGTTCCCTGCTCAGTTCGAGGCTTTCGCGAACAGCATCATTCCCGAGATCGTGCAGAGCAAGCCGACCGGCTCGAAGCAGTTCAGGGTGTGGTCGGCGGGGTGCTCGACCGGCGAGGAACCCTACACGATCGCGATGACGCTGCTCGAATCGGGCTTGGCGGCGCAGGGCTATCGCACCGAGGTCCTCGGTACGGACGTATCGACCCAGGCGCTTGGCAAGGCGAAGCACGCGGTGTATCCGACCAAGAGCGTCGCGAACCTCACCGGCGATGTCGTGGAGCGGTACTTCGACCAGGTCAAGGGGGGCGTGAAGGTCAGCCACCACGTCCGTGACGTGGTCGACTTCCAGTACCACAATCTCATCAAGGAGCCGTATCCCCTGGTACTCATGGGCAACTGGGACGTCATCTTCTGCCGCAACGTGACCATCTACTTCCGGTTGGAATCCACAAGGCGGGTCGTCCAGAACTTCTTCGACTCGCTGAACCCCGGCGGCTACCTGTTCATCGGCCACTCCGAGACCCTCGCTTCGATCTCCGACCAGTTCGAGCCGGTCCACACCAACGAGGTGTTCCTCTACCGCAAGCCTCATCCGCGGCGCCTGTACACGTTCGACGAGATCCTGACCCGCCGCACCGAGACCGAACACGCCGAGCAGGCGGCCGCGTCGGCGGAGCGCCGTCGGCACGCGCGTCGGCCGGGTGCGGTCGATCCGACGCGAGAGCGCCGTCGCGCCGTACGAGAAGCCACAGCGGCGCAGATGGGCGACCCGGCAACCGTCGCGCAGGCTGAGGACGACACGGGCGTTCCGTTCGTCGACGCGGCGAGTCTGGCCGCGGAGGCCATCGAAGAGGTGTACGCCCTGGTGGAGGCCGGCGACGCCCCGAGAGCCCAGAAGGCGGGCAAGGAGCTCGCGCGTCTTGCGCCCAATGACGCTCAGGCCCAGCTGGCAGACGCGTTCGCCAGCGCCGAGGGTGGAGACCTCGACGAAGCTGTCGCCGCCGCTGCCCGGGCGCTCGAGATCGACCCGCTCGTCGCGCCGGCCCGCTACATCCTCGGCGTCATCTCTCAGAGGCGGGGCCGCGGTGCCGAGGCGATCGAAGAGTTCAAGCGAACGTTGTACATCGACCGGGACTTCGTGCTCGCCCACTTCAACCTCGCGAACCTGTACCGGTCGCGGGGCTCGATGGACGACGCGAGGCGCGAGTACGAGAACACGTTGGCCTCGCTGAAGGCCAATCCCGAGGGCGAGTGGACGCGTTTCCTCGGCGGATTCACATCGGATCTGCTCGCTCAGACCAGCGAACGGGGTTTGATAGATTGTCGGAAGGGGGCCCGCACCGGCTAAAGAAGCCGGGTCTGTGGGGCGATAACACGGACGACGCTACGTGCGTCCTTCGTGCGGGAAGGGGAGTTCGTTCATGGCCAACGCCAGGATATTGGCGGTCGACGACAGTCCGACCATCCTCGAGATGATCTCGGCGATCCTCGCGTCAGGAGGATACGAGGTCATCACGGCCGTCGACGGCGCGGAAGCGCTCGAGAAGGCGAGGTCGGAGATGCCCGATCTCATCCTGCTCGACGTCATGCTGCCCAAGCTCGACGGCTATCGGGTGTGTCGGCTGCTGAAGTTCGACCAGAAGTACAAGGCCATCCCCATCATCATGCTCACCGCGAAGACGGAGGAGCAGGCGATGGCCACGGGTATTCGCACGGGCGCGAACCAGTACCTCACCAAGCCGATCGAGCCGGAGCGGCTAC
>CAYHCN010000162.1:0-2171 GCA_964354945.1 uncultured Eubacteriales bacterium | reverse complement strand
ATTCGCACGGGCGCGAACCAGTACCTCACCAAGCCGATCGAGCCGGAGCGGCTACTCGGCGCTGTTGCCGAGGAACTGCAGAAGGCCCAAGGGTAGGAGTCTCACCGATGCCGGATACCGCGACACTCTCGGGCCGCGTCCTCGACGCGCTGATCTCGGCGGGGTTGGTCACCGCCGAGCAGGTGCGCGTCTCGGAGGCGAGCGCTGCCGACACCGGGGCGAACCCCGGGCAGGTCCTCGTGCAGCGCGACCTCGTCACGCCCGTGCAGATCGCGAACGTCCTCGAGGAGGAGCTGGGCGTACCCCGGGTCGACCTCGAGAGCTATGCGCCCGACGATTCGGCCCTGAAGCTCGTCCCCGCTGACGTTGCGCGTGGTCGCAAGGTCATCCCGCTGTTCGAGATCGAGGGCATGCTGACCGTGGCGGTCGGCGACCCCATCGACGTGTTCGAGCTCGATGGGCTCGCTGCCGAGCTCGGCCTCGAGGTGGAGGCCGTACTGGCCGATGCCCCCGCCGTCGCGGAGGCCATCGTGCAGTACTACGGCGAGGCCGAGGCGCCCGCCGAGCCTGCGCCTGCCCAGTCCGAAGTTGCCGAGGAGCCCGAGGCGCCCGAGGCCGAGGTGCCGGAAACCGTCGCCGAGGAGGAGCCCGAGGTCGAGGCCCCTGAGGCAGTCGCCGAGCCTGCCGTCGCCGAACCCGCCGAGGTCATCGTCCCGGGGTTGCCCGGATTCCCCGACGCACTGGGGCTCGACGATGAGATATCAATCGCCGACTTCTTCGAGGTCGAAGACGTCCCCGTCGCTGCTGAGGGTGCCGAGGCTCCCGAGCCTGTCGCCCAGACCGAGGTCGCCGCGGAGGCGCCCGAATCCGTCGAGTTCGCCGAAGAAGAGGGCGGTATCGAGCGTGTCGTCGAAAGCGGCGCCGCTCCCGATCACGCCATCGACCTCGACGTGCTCGCAGTTGCCGACGACCGCAAGGTCGCCGTCCTCGTCGCGGACATCCTGGACTACGCCGCCGATCGCGGCGCCACCCGTATCCACCTGCTGCCGTACAAGGCCGAGTTCTTCCTGGTGTTCCGGGTCGCAGGTCGTCTCGAGAAGATCGCCAGTGCGCCGCTCTCGATGCAGGGTGCGCTGATCGACGGCTTCAAGAGCTACGTGCGCCTGACCCAGACGCCGTCGGGCCAGCCGGCGTTGAGCCGGATCCGTGCCGAGATCCGCGGCAGGGAGTACGTGCTCACCACGTCGGTCGTCCCCACGCTCGCGGGGCAGCGCGTCGTGCTCGCGCTCGGGATGCCGGTCGATCCACCCGAATCACTCACCGCCCTCGGCATGAACGAGGCCGAGGAGCACGCGCTGCACACCATGGTCGAGCGAGGCAAGGGGTTGGTGCTCATCGCTTCGCCGATCGGTGGCGGTCGCAGCACGACCTACTACGCGCTGCTGTCTCACGCCGCGCGCGCCGGTCGCATTGCGTACTCGGTCGAGGAAGCCGCCGAGCACGAAATCCCGTCGGTCGCCCAGGTGCTCGTGGGACCGGGCTCGGCGATGCACGCGGCTGCGTACTTCTCGGCGGGGATGCACCAGGACACCGACGTGCTCGCAATGGACTCGCTGCACACGGTCGAGGACGTCCGTCTCGCGGTCGAGGCCGCAGCCAGGGGCAAGCTCGTCATCGCGACGTTCTCCGGAGGCTCGATCGCCGCGGCCGTGCGCCGGATGCTCGACCTCGGCGCCGAGCCGGTGTCCCTCGCCAACGCCCTCACGCTCGCAGTAGGCCAGCGGGTCGCCCGCGTGAACTGCCCGGCGTGCTCGACCGAGCAGCGCTCGCCGCTCGCCGAGAAGATCCCCGGCGCCGCGAAGGGTATGACCGCGCGGTCGGGGAGTGGATGCGAGGCGTGCGGCAAGAGCGGCTTCGCCGGTGCGATCGGCCTGTTCGAAGTGCTTCCGTTCACCGAGCCGGTTCGAGCTGCGATCGCGCGCTCGGCCAGCGCGGAGGAACTGAGCTCCGTCGCCCGTGCCGCGGGCATGCGCGACATGACGCAAGCAGGACTCGACAAAGTGAAGGAAGGTCTGGTGAGCCCGGAGGAACTCGACCGGGTGCTGAGGTTCTCGGAGTAGGGAATACATGCCGCGCAAGAAGCAGCACGACGTCGTAGCACCAGACGCGGA